>CAJUES010000014.1:0-1456 GCA_910585765.1 uncultured Lachnospiraceae bacterium
ATTGTATATCGGTACAATGTTGCCTCATATATGAAAAAGTGCATAGAAAGTATATTAAATCAAACCTATGAAAATATTGAAGTTATCCTAGTGGATGACGGTTCTACGGATGACTCAGGAATAATTTGCGACAGATATGCCCAAATAAATAAAAGACTCCAGGTAATACATAAAGATAATGGCGGTCTGGTGACGGCGAGGAAAGCAGGACTTGCCCATGCACATGGAAAATATATTGGTTTTGTAGACTCGGATGACTATATTGATGCGGAATTCTATGAATTATTGTTTGAAAGTCTGACAGAAGATGATGCGGATATTTCACAGATGGGATTTTGGGAGGAAAGTGAAACCGAAAGCCGAAAGGTCAGTTGTCAGCGCAGGGTATTTGATTTAAGCCGCCAGCGTATGGATATGCTGTGTGAAGGTATTTTGGAGAGGCGCAGGACAGATTTCGGGATATCATATAATGTATGGTCTAAGCTGTACAAGGCAGATCTAATTCGGTTTTGTTATTCCTTGGTTCCTGATATACAGCAGTTCGGGGAGGATGTTATATCTACCTGTTGTTGTATGTTATATGCCAATAGAATTTCTGTTATCAATAATGAAAAATACCATCATAATATCCGCCGAGGTTCCTTATCCGATGAAACAGGTTTGGATTATTTTGTGAGACATGGCAGTTTATATACTCAGCTTAAGTATGTTTTCCAAAACCATATGCAGTATTTAAAGATAAAAGATTCAATAGATATATTTTATAAAGAACATATACTGTCTGGGCTGCATAGGTTCGGGGCGAGGGTGAATCGATATGCATTTCCCAAGATGGAGGTATTAAAAGGTAAAAATGTTATTTTATATGGCGCAGGAAATGTGGGTAGGGATTATTACACACAGTTGTGTATGTACAGGCAGTGTCACATCATAGTATTTATGGATAAAAATTTTGACTCTTATCATTATGATTATATAGATGTGGTGGGAAAGGACAAGTTGTCTGATTTTGAATATGATGTAATATTGATATCAGTATTAAAGGAAGATGCTGCTTTATCTATAAAATCGGATTTAGTGACAGTGGGAGTACCAGAAATAAAAATTATTTGGGAAAGCCCTATTTGCTACTTTTAAACGGGTTTGAAAAACAGGATTTGCGTCGGAGTATGACTTGTGGAAATTGGTTCTAGTGCGCTTATGGGATTGTCGAGAAGATAAGAGATTTTTTTGCTGGAGGCTTGATATGAAGAGTATATATATTTTTGGAGTGGGAAAAGGAAAAGAGTCAGTGAGACGCTGTCTGTGCGAAGAAAATGTCCGCATTTTAGGATATGTGGATAATGCTGCTGGTCTGTATTCTGATGTCATAGATATCCTGCATATCCTTTACCGTCACAACTGGAAGAGCATCTATACCATCAGAATACAGACCAGCAGCATTATCCACATATCC
>CAJUES010000014.1:1466-65356 GCA_910585765.1 uncultured Lachnospiraceae bacterium
TGCTCTTCCAGTTGTGACGGTAAAGGATATGCAGGATATCTATGACATCATAATTATATCAGTTATGAAATATGAACAGATAGAAACGCAGCTTTGGGAGGCAGGCGTGGATGAAGAGAAAATAATATGTTTTTATAAAGTAGAAGAATCCATGAAACATCAATATTGGGAAATTCTGGATGCGGATAAATGGCGAATGGAGGCATTGCTGTATCATTATTTACAGTCAGTTTATTATCTTAACAATATAAAATATGAAGTGGCAGATGCGATGAAAAAGAAGGAAATTCAGTTTCCTCAAATACTTCCGCCTGAAGCGGCAATAGATAGGGTCTGTCAGGAAAAGGCGTCGCTTGTACGGTTTGGGGATGGAGAATTTGAATTATTAAACAGAAAACCACGGCCTTTGTTTCAGAAAGTGGATAATCGATTGGCAACGAAACTAGAAGAAGTTCTGAAATCAAAGGATGATCGTATTTTGATTGCAATAGCGAATAATTATGGTTCATTAGACAGTTATACGGAAAGTGCAGCTAATGATATAAGAAAGTATATGACAAGGCGCGTCAGGCAGGAACATATGACGCTTTTGGATATGAGCAGAGAGTACTATGATGCATATTTGTCAAGACCCTATTTGATGTATAAAGATAAGGAACATGCAAGGATTAGATTTGAGTGCGTAAAAAAGATATGGGATGGGCGTGAGGTAGTTCTTATTGAGGGGGAAATGACCCGAATGGGTGTGGGGAACGATTTGCTGGATAAGGCAGCGTCTGTCCAAAGGATAATCGCGCCGACAGAGCAGGCATTTGATATTTATGATGATATACTTGTAGAAGCAAAAAAGCAGAGTAAAGAAAAATTGTTTTTAATCGTTCTAGGACCGACTGCAACTGTATTGGCATATGATCTAGCAGTTTGTGGATATCAGGCAATTGACATTGGGCAGATTGATAATGAATATGAATGGTATATGAAAGGTGTGGAAGAAAGATGCAGTATTCCCTATAAGTATGTTCATCGAATCAATGACGTTGAAAAAGTACGAGAAGAGAAGCTGCCCGAACTGGTGGAAAGGGAGTATCTAAGACAGATTATTTGTAGTGTAATATGAAGCAGCATTGCTAGGAGAGAAAAATGCATAAAAGTACACATAAAAGGATAGAGTATTTGGTTCGCTATTATGAGAAGTATATGTTAAAAGGGAAGGAACAGGAATCACAAGGGGAATCGTATCTAAAGTAACGTATAGAACATGGCAGGATGTGCTTGATAAAGTATGCAGATATGGGGAAGATACAAGGCCTGTCATTTTATTTGGTGCAGGTGAAATAGGCCTAAAAGCAGCTGAACTTTTGGGGGATAAGGTTGCTTATTTTGTTGATAATAATACAGAGAAAATGGGGAAAATATGCTGTAATAAAGAGATTATTTCATATGTGCATTATTTGGATATTGCTGCTCAGTACCATACTATTATAACCACTAAAGAGGAATATGCACTTGAAATAGAAAAGCAACTGTAGGAGCAAAACATAGAAGGACATATATTGTTTATAAAAGATGTGTAGGATGTTTATTTTATAAAACAAATAATGAACTGGTAAAGGCAAGGAGTTATATGAAAAATATTGTTGTAGTTATTTTAAATTATCTCGCCTATTGGGAAACAGAAAAATGCGTCACGAGTATTAAGGATAAGAGATTAAAGATTTCTAATATTGTTATTGTAGACAATTCATCAGGTAATGAGTCTTATAAGGTATTATCAAAAAAATATGCTAAAATGGAAAATATTAAAATACTGCGTACACACCGGAACTATGGCTTTGCAAAAGGGAACAATATCGGAATCTGTTATGCCAGGAACGTTCTGGGGGCAGAGTATGTGCTGCTGCTGAACAGTGATATTGTCATTACGGATGAGCAGTATCTGAATAAACTGCTAAAGGTTGAGACGGAGCAAACGGCTGTTATCGCATCAAGGGTTCTGCTGCCGGATGGTACAGGAAAACTACTTACGAACGCTGCATATTCAACGAGGGATGTTCTGCTTACCTGTGTGGGGACGTATGTGATAAATTCCATGATTTTGAGAACGATTAAAAGAATGATGGACAACCGGAAAATAAAGCGGGTAAACGGATGTGCATTTCTTTTGACACCAGCTTTTTTCAGCAAATATGACGGATTATATCCTTATACTTTTTTGTACTGTGAGGAACATATCCTTACAGTAATGATTGATAAGGCGGGAATGTATACGGGATTTGCAGATGATGCGTGCGTATTTCATAATGAGAACCAGTCAGCGAAACTCTTATTTGACGATTATGATGAAGAACGTTTCAGGCAGAACAGGAGAAGTTCATGGCACTGGCTTGCTGCGAGGCTGCTGCCATATCAGATGTTAAGGTACATGGTTCGTTTTAGGACTGGGAGGGAAATATGCTTAAAAAAACATATTTGATAATGGCGTTTTCGGTATGTATGGGTTATGCATGGGGAAAACGTTCGGTGAGAAAAGAAATACGCCGGAGAAATTTCAGCGCCCGGAAACATCTTGCGATATATAAACCATGGCTGGAGAAAATGCAGAGAGGAGAAAGTATTGCAGATTTTATAGTTAATAAAGGATATAAGAATGTGGCAGTATATGGATTGGGAAAGCCGGGAGTCAGTCTGATTCATGAGTTAAGAAATAGTGCGGTTGACATAGCGTATATTATTGACCAAAGAGCGGAAGAAATCTTTTATAAAGATATAGAAGTATATGTCTTATCAGATGGACTTCCTCAAGTGGGCGCTGTCATTATTACGACAGTAAATGATCAGAGGGAGTTGAAAGAGAAGATAATGAGTCATATGAAATGTGATGTTTATACGCTGGAGGAGATTGTGATGGAATGAAGACAGGGTGGAGAACTGATAAAATAAAGAATGATAAGATTGACATCATACTTCCATGGGTGGATGGCAGTGATGTGGAATGGGTATCCCAGAAAGAGCTTTGGAAAGAAAAGCTCTTGGCAGACGATGAGGCAAATTCTAATGTTCGATATGAGAGTTGGGATAATCTGCATTACTGGTTCAGGGCTATTGAGAAGAATCTGCCATGGTTTAATCGGATTTTTTTATTGACTTGCGGGCATATTCCTTCATTTTTAAAGTTAGAAAATCCGAGGTTACGTGTTGTAAAACATGAAGAATATATTCCGCAACAATATCTTCCGGCATTTAAGAGTCGTACAATAGAATTAAATGTGCACAGAATAAAAGACCTGTCAGAAAATTTTATTCTCTTTAATGATGATTTCTTTCCATTGCAATACATAGAGGAATCTTATTATTTTAAGAATAATAAGGTGTGTGATGAAGCGATAGAAGGGCATATTGTTCCGGTAGATATTGGTGATATAACAGCAAATGCCAAGTATACGCAGGTAAATAATCTGTTGGTAATCAACCGTAACTTTAAGAAAAGAGAGGTTCAGAAGAAAAATTTTTGGAAATGGTTCTATCCAGGATATGGGGAACTTTTAAAAAGAAATATTGTAATGCATTACTGGTATGATTTTGCGGGTTTCAGAGATCCACACATGGCAAGCGCCATGAAAAAGGAGACGCTCAGACAGTTATGGAATAAGGAATATGGAGTTATGTCAGAAACCTGCGGAAAACGCTTTAGAAGCCACACAGACATAACACAGTTCCTAATCCGGTACTGGCAGATCTGTGAAGGGGATTTTTATCCAAGAAGGACGTTGGGGAAATCTTTTGTGGTAAATATAAATAATTATAAGAGTATTGCAAAAGATATTGCAAACCGGAAATATCAGATGGTAAGTCTGAATGAAAATTGTACAAGAGAAGAGTTTGAAATGATTAAGGTAGAAATAAACCAGGTATTAAATACTTTGTTACCGGACAAATCATCATTTGAAAAGTAGTATTTGGGAGGATTATAAATTGCAATTATGCGGTGGAACCTTTGCAGAGATGGCAGCAGCTATTGAAAGGAATGGAAGTAAGATTGTCATGTTTGGCGCAGGAGTGATAGGGACAAGCACAACACCAGCAATATTGGAAAATTTCGGGCTTGAAAGGCTGATAGTGTGCTATATTGATAATGATCGATCCAAATGGGGAAAAGATATAAATGTAGGACGGAGAAAGATACATATATGTGCTCCGGATATTTTATTCACGCTGGGAGAAAATACAGCTGTCCTAATCAATATAAGCAGGTATGCGGATGTATTTGAGCAGATGGAGCAGATGGAATGTACAAAGAAGATGTTCTGCTACATCATACCAATGATGTGCATAATCAATTTCCGCAATAATGGAGGAAAAGGTATTATTCAGACAAGTAATACTCCAATTATTCCGAAAAAGATTCATTATATGTGGCTTGGTGGTCGGAATATGCCGCAAGGTCTTCAATGCTGTATTGACAGCTGGCATAAATATTGTCCTGATTATGAGATTGTTCGATGGGACGAGTCAAATTATAATGTGGAAAAATGTATCTATACGAAACAAGCATATAATCATAAAAAATATGGTTTTGTTCCTGATTATGCCAGGCTTGATATTCTGTATCATTATGGAGGCATTTATATGGATACAGATGTTGAGTTGGTTAGAAATCTGGATAACCTGCTTTATCAGGAAGCTTTTTGCAGCGTGGAAAAGTGGCAGGTAATTAATTTTGGCGGCTGCAGCGGCGCGGTTCGTGGACATCCATCTTTGCAGTTTTTTCTGCGGGCGTGGGAATGTAGGGAATTTATTAAGGAGGATGGAACGCAGGATATTCTTTCCAGCGGATATGTAGATACGCGAGTGGCATTGGACAATGGATATGTGTTGAATGGGAGAAATCAGAATGTAATGGGAATGAATATATATACATATGATTATTTCCATCCATATGATTATATGTCGGGGAAGACAGAGATCACGGATGATACATATGCGATACATCATTTCAATGGAAGTTGGTTAGATGTGCAGACACAGGCGGCTGATAAACAGACAAGGCAGCAGTTTGAGAGTTTGTACAAGAGAATGTTAGAGTCTGGTATGTGCTTATGAAGAATTAGACAGTTACTATGATGCGATTAAACATACTGCGTACACTTGTTTGATATTTATCAGTATAGCGGCGCATCGTTTTTTTGTCAAGTCACACGCTCGAAACTATTTTCCCGTAATATTGAAAATTGTATGTCATGCAATTTGGTTATTGTTTTCAACTGCACCCCGGAATATAATGAAAAAAATCTGGAGAGAGAGGTGCATTGTTATGGGTATGGAAAATTTATTGTCCGATGGGATCAAGGCGACGCCGCCGTCGTTTGTCAGGGGGATCTTAAAAGCGGCCTCTGACCCGGACGTGATCTCTTTTGCGGGTGGGCTGCCGAATCCGGTCTCCTTCCCGCAGGAGGAGCTGCTGGTTTCTATGGAACGCATTGTGAAGACATACAAAAGTAAGGTATTCCAGTATTCGGTCACAGCCGGTCTGCCGGAGCTGAGGCAATACATAGCGGACCGGTATAACCGGATTTTTGGTCTGCATCTCGGGACTGAGAATGTTATCATCACCACTGGCTCCCAGCAGGCGCTGGATCTGATCGGGAAGGTTCTGCTCAACAGGGGAGACGGCATCATTGTCGAGAGACCGACGTATCTGGCAGCGATACAGGCGTTTTCACTGTATCAGCCGGTATTTTATCCGGTGGAGCTGACGGAGGAGGGCATGGATCCGGAGGGGCTTTGGACAGCGTTGCAGAATCCTGTGAAATTTATCTACGCGATCCCTGATTTTCAGAATCCGACTGGGCTTACGTACGCTGCTGAAAACAGGAGCCGCATATGCGAGATCTTAAGAGGCCGCGATGCCGTTTTGATCGAGGACGATCCGTATGGAGATCTGCGCTTTGACGGGGAGCGCCTGCCTTATATCGGCGCGGGAAAGCTGCCATACAGTATCCTGCTCGGAACGTTTTCAAAGACGGTCACGCCGGGGATGCGCACGGGCTTTATCATCTCGGAAAATATGGAATTATTGAAAAACATATCGATCGCAAAGGAGGCAGGCGACTTGCACACCAATGTCTTTTCGCAGTATCTAATCTGGGATTATCTGACCAACAATGACCTGGAGGCGCATATTGACAGGATCAGGGCACTGTACAAAAAGCAGGCGCAGGCGATGATGGACGCCATAGAGCGGTATTTTCCGCCCTCAGTGAGATACACGAAGCCGCATGGCGGCATGTTTCTGTGGGTGACGCTTCCGGAGGGTGTGAGTGCGATGGACTTATTTCCAAAGGCTTTGGAGAAGAAGGTCGCGTTTGTTCCGGGTGATCCGTTTTATGCGCAGGGGTATGCAGGGAAATCAGCGGATCCGATGTACGCACCCCGCGCGGACGCCCCGGCAGTCAACACGATGCGCCTGAACTTTACCAATGCGGACTGCGCGGCGATCGAGGAAGGGATCCGCCGGCTTGGGGATCTGCTGTACGGTCATCTTGTGGGTTGAATAAACAGTGCGCGGCGTGTATACTGAAAGTATGGAAGATCATGCAGGGAGGTGCGGTCATGGGCAGCAGGGTATTGGTTAACATAGGGGCACAACGTTTTGACAGATTAAGGGAACAGAAGGCTTTTTATATTGACAAGACATCTTTTATCAGGGAATGGTGGGAGAATGGCTCGACTGTGACACTGATCATGCGCCCGCGCAGGTTTGGCAAGACACTCAACATGAGTATGGTGGAGTGTTTTTTCTCAAACAGGTATGCAGGCAGGAGTGATCTGTTTGAAGGGCTCTCCATCTGGGAGGAGGCGTTTCCATACAGGCAGCTGCAGGGTACGTTTCCGGTGATTTTTTTGAGTTTTGCGAATATAAAGGCTGACGAATATGAGAAAATGGAATATATGATCACAGATGTGATCGCCAGTGTATATGCGCAGAACAGTTATCTGCTGGAAGGGGATTGTCTAAGCGAAAATGAGAAAATGTACTATAGGAGTATCAGGCCGGGAATCAGGGCGGAAGTGGCGGCAGGCGCGATTCATTCCATGGCAGGTTTTATGAAACGTTACCACAACAAGGAGGTGATCATTATTCTCGACGAATATGATACACCGATGCAGGAATCATGGATTTCAGGCTACTGGGATAAGGCGGCGATCTTTTTTAGCAGCTTCTTTAATAGCACCTTCAAGACCAATCCATATCTTTATAAAGGACTGATCACTGGGATCACCCGTATCTCAAAAGAGAGTGTCTTTTCCGGACTGAACAATCTGGACGTGATCACGACGACATCGGATGAGTACGCGACATCGTTTGGCTTTACGGAGGAGGAGGTTTTTGTGGCGCTGGATGCCACAGGATACGGTGATGAGAAACAGGAGGTCAGGCGGTGGTACGATGGTTTTACGTTTGGGCGGCATACCGATATATACAATCCGTGGTCGATTGCGTCCTTTATCCAGAAAAATGGAGCGTATGATGCCTACTGGGTCAATACAAGCTCCAACGGACTTGTGAATTTCCTGCTCCAGAGCGGGAACGCAGAGATCAAGCAGGCGATGGAGGCGCTTTTGCGGGGCGAGAGTATTGAGGCAGAGATCGATGAACAGATCGTGTTCAGCCAGCTGGATGACAGCGTGAGTGCCGTGTGGAGTCTGCTGCTTGCGGCGGGATATCTGAAGGTGACGGGGCTTAGGCGTGTCGGGGAGTTCAAAAAGAGGGTGTATGCACTGGCGCTCACGAACATGGAAGTGCAGAGCATGTTTGCGGATATGGTGAAAGGGTGGTTTGGCGGCAGGGCGCAGACATCGTACAATAACTTTATCAGGGCGCTGCTGATCAATGACGTGGATGCGATGAATGAGTTTATGAATAAGATCGCACTGTACAGTTTTTCCAGCTTTGACATTGCGAAGGGCGTTTCGGACGACGACGCGCCGGAACGGTTTTATCACGTGTTTGTGCTTGGGCTGATGGTGGAGCTTGCCGACAGGTTTCAGATCACGTCGAACAGGGAGAGCGGTTTCGGGCGCTACGATGTGGTGCTGGAACCGGTTGACCGGGCGCGGGATTGTGCCTATATTATAGAGTTTAAAGTACACAAGCCTCTGCGGGAGAAGAGTCTGGAAGAGACGGTTGCGAATGCGCTGACCCAGATCGACGAAAAGCAGTATGCGGCAGGGCTTACTGCAAAGGGAATCTCGCCGGAGCGGATCCGTAAATACGGGTTTGCATTCCGGGGGAAGGAGTGCCTGGTCGGTGCATAGAGGCATATCCGGCAAGACAGGTGAGGCGCGTCAGAATATGGGAGGATACAGGTGAGAAAAAGGATATTTTTCATAGGCATCTGCTGGATCGGCGTTTATCTGGGGGCATGTGGGAAGCAGACGGCGGAAGCGGGGAATGGCGGTGTCCGGCAGCCCGCAGTCGAAATCGGGAGCACACTGACGGATCAGGATAAAGACGGTCAGGAGTACGAACGATCAGGTGCGCTCAATGAAGTTGAGGCGGCAGATGTACAGGAGCGTATTTCAGCGCAGATGAATGAGGAAAACGGCAAACCTGTCACACGGAATGACCCGGAACTGGAAGAGTGGAAACAGGCATATCTGCGTTATCTGGATACGCTTGAAGGCGCCGGGCAGTATGCATACAGCCTGATCTATGTGGACGATGATGAGATTCCCGAGCTTGCGGTCGATTATGGATTTGATGACATGGGTGTGCGGGTGGACGGCGGATGCAGGGCTGTTCTGACATTTCACGATCATGATGTGGAGGTGTGGGAGCCGTTGCGCAGCCGTTTTACGTATATCGAGCGGGGAAACCGGATCTGTATGGTATATGACGGCTGCGATGTAAATGAAGTGTTTCATTTGGAGGATGTATACATGATCCAGGATGGAAAATGGGTCTATGTGGGCGGCGGGCGATACAGTGAGCGTGCGGATACTTCACCGCTGTCGGCAAAGCTTGCGATGTGGTTTCACGATGATGATTACGATTGGAAACTGGTCCGGGAATATAGTTGGAATGAGCCTGATGAGGCGGTCAGCGGGACAGAATACATTGCGCGGCTGGAGGCGGTCTGCCCGGAGGCACAGCGGACGGAGCCACAGAATTATTATAGTCTGGACGATATTTGTTCGATCCTGGGTGAATGAAGCTTGAGGGATGAAAGGGCGGTATAGTCATGGAAAAAATATTGTATGTAACGGATCTGGACGGCACACTGCTGAACCAAAAGGATCGAATCAACAAAAAAAGCCTCGAGATCATCAACGGGCTGGTGGAAGAGGGGATGCTGTTTACGTATGCGACTGCGAGGTCGCTGGTATCCGCGTCCGTGGTGACAGAGGGTCTGACGACAAAGATACCGGTCATAGCGTATAACGGTGCGTTTATTTTTCAGCCGGAGACAAGGGAGATCCTGTCCAGGGAAGATTTCAGCCAGGAGGAGAGGGCGTATGCGACAGAGGTGATCCGTGCAAATGGGGTCTGGCCTCTGGTCTACGCTTTTGTGGACGGTGTGGAGAGAGTGTCGTGGCTGTCCGGGCGGGAAAATGAGGGCATCAGGCGGTATCTCAGCCTGCGGCAGGGCGACAGGAGGCTGCGCCCGGTGGAGGACGATGAAAGACTCTATCAGGGGGAGATCTTTTATTTTACGTGTATCGGGGAGAAGGACGAGCTCCAGCCGGTCTATGATATCTTGTCAAACGATGCGCGGTACCGCTGTACGATCCAGCAGGAACTATACCGGCCGGAATACTTTTGCGAGATCATGCCGGTCAAAGCGACAAAGGCGAACGCGATCCGGAAGCTAAAAAAGATCTGGAACTGTGACAGGGTGGTCTCATTCGGGGACGCAGTCAATGATATCCCGATGTTTGAGATCTCTGACGAGTGTTACGCGGTGGAAAATGCGGTGGCGGAATTGAAGGCTGCCGCGACAGGGATCATCGACAGCAACGAGAACGACGGTGTCGCGAACTGGCTGAAAGCGCACTATAAATAACAATGTAGACAGGATCGATAGGTGAGGTATGATATGAGAAAGATACTTGTTACAGGTGGAACCGTGTTTGTGAGCCGATATGTCTCGGAATATTTTGCAGATAAAGGGGATGCGGTTTATGTGCTGAATCGGAATCACCGCCCGCAGCCGCGGGGCTGCACTTTGATCGAAGCGGACAGGCATCAGCTTGGCGATCAGCTGAGGCGGCGTGTGTTTGACGCAGTGCTCGATGTCACTGCATATACAGGGAAGGATGTGTCGGATCTGCTCGATGCGCTGGAAAACGTCCAGGATTATGTGCTGATCAGTTCCAGTGCCGTGTACCCTGAGACTGCGCCGCAGCCGTTTGCAGAGAGCCAGCAGACAGGCGCAAATAAATACTGGGGAGCCTACGGGACAGACAAGATCGAGGCGGAAACAGAATTGCTGAGGAGAGTTCCAGGTGCGTACATACTCCGGCCGCCATATCTCTACGGACCGATGGACAATGTGTACCGCGAGGCGTTTGCATTTGAGTGCGCGGATCAGAACCGCAGGTTTTACCTGCCGGGGAAGGGGGAGATGAAACTGCAGTTCTTCCATGTCCGGGATCTGTGCAGATGCATCGAGGCGATATTGGACAGGCACCCGGCGGAGCATATTTACAATGTCGGCAATGAGGAGCGCATCACGGTGCGGGACTGGGTGTCCCAGTGTTACCGCGCGGCAGGGCACAGAGCCGAGTTCGTGGAAGTGTACCGGGACATCAGCCAGAGGGAATATTTTCCTTTTTCTGACTATGAGTATCAGCTCGATATCACCAGACAAAAGGAGCTGATCACCGATACAGTTCCACTTGAAAAGGGGCTTAGCGAATCGTATTATTGGTATTGCGGGCATAAGGATGAAGTAAGGCGCAAAGGGTATATTGAATATATCGATCGAATGCAGGATCATTGAACCGCTCCCAAAACCACCAGTGAGTCCGCAAGCGATGGTCGCCGCCGCTCAGCGGGGATAGGTATTGGACTTTCGGTACTGCAGCGGTGTCATTCCAGTCTGCTGTTTAAACTGTTCACTCAGATTTCCGGTATGGAGATAGCCGGTTTCCAGGGCTATTTCCGTGACGGATTTTTTTGTGTTGAGCAGCATCTCCTGCGCGTGGCGGATGCGGATCCTGGTCAGATATTCGGAATAAGGCTTCCCGAGCTGGGCGTGGAATAGTCTGGAAAAATGCGAAGCAGAGTACCCGGACTGCAGTGCGGCCGTCTCGAGGGAGGGATTTTCCTGGTAGTGCTGTTCCATGTAGTACAGCGCATCGATGATGGGCGGGGTGAGCGGTGTCTTGTGGGGGATCTCAACTGCGTCCTGGTGCGGGCTGTCAGCGGCATCGTCTGGAAGCCGGTTTTCCAGCACGGCGAGCAGAAGGTCGCAGAGGATGCACTGTAGACGGAAATCCCTGTAGGGGGAGTCCGATTTATAGAGTTCATGCATTTCCCGGAAATACAATACGATCCGGCTGCCCGCCGAGGGGGGGAAGCGGTTGAACAGCCGGGAGTAGACTTCCTCGAGGATAGTGTGCCCGAAGGCATCCGTGAGCGGCCTGACAAAATCCGGCTTGAACTTGACGAGATATGTGTTGTACGGCACATTTGAGAGCGGGATCGTTCTGTGGTAGACAAAGGGCGGCATCGTCCCGACAGTGCCTTCCCGCAGGGTGTAGGAACCGCCGGGCGTGATCGCCAGCCTGTCGCCGGAGAGCAGGTAGCCGATCTCGTAGTAGTCGCTGGCTGCCTCCAGTGTGGGCATGGTATAGCCGGAATCCAGCGACCGTTTTGTGATGTGAAAGCTTGTATCAGCGGGCATGGGGAGTGACATGGGATAACCTCCTGGATATTTTGGGATATTATAGCATGAAATCGTAAAAAAGAAAAGCATTTACGCACCGATACGAAAGAAAATTATGATTTCTTGATATATACTTGATATCAGAATGAGAGAAACCATGAGGAGGTGTACCCGGTGAAGAGAAATGTTTTTCTTGGAAATATGATCCGTTACGGATATATGCCGCTTGCCGGGCTGCTGCTCACCGGCCTGCTGAATCTGGCGGTGGTGAGGGGCAACCAGGTGATCAGTGCGGTCATTGACCGCATGCTTGCGGGAGAGCGTGTCGTCTTTGGCAGCTTTCTCGCGGAGTTTGCCGTGCTGACGGCGCTTGGCTTCGCCGCGGCGTTTGCCGCATCAGCTGTCAATGGGAAATACAGTGTGCTCGTGTCTGCGCGCTACCGCGGGCAGGTGGCGGAGAAGCTGTATCGGATGGAATACCAGTACTTTGACGAGCACAGCGGTGCGTCAGTCATCAACAAGGTCAACGCGGATCTGAATGAGGCGGAGCGCTTTCTGGGCGAGACGTTCGTGATGCTTGTGTCGGATGCCGTTGCCGTTGTCATATACGCGGATTATGTGAGAAGGCTCAACGCAGGGCTCTTTGCGCTGGTGCTGCTGTGCTATCCGCTTGTTCTCTGGATCGCCGACAGGCTGACCCGGAAGATCCACAGCCTGACGATGACATACCGCGAAAAGACCGACACCATCACGGGGATCGCGCAGGATGCGCTGGGCGGCATCCTGGTGGTGCGCAGCTTTGGTCTGGAGGACTATTTTCTGGGGAAGCTGCACGCCGCGGCACTCGATCTGGTGGACAATGAGGAGAAGCGCGCCAGGATAACAAACAGCGCAGTGCTGATCCGGAAGCTGATCCAGTGGATTCCGAATATCGTGTGTGCGGTGTACGCCCTGGTGCTCGTCATGCAGGGAAATCTGAGCATCGGCAGGCTGCTGGCATTTATCCTCGTGCTGGGCAGACTGGTGGAATCCTTTATGGGGCTGCCGTTTAACATGGTGGACGCCGCGGGGAGCATCGTCAGCATACAGCGCGTGGAGGAAATACTGGGAACCCGCGAGGAACCATCCGGGAGCGGGGACACTCCTTTGGACGAGGAGACCGTGCTTGTTTTTGACAATCTGACCTTTGGCTACGGCGATGCGCCAAACGTCCTCGAACATGTGCAGCTTGAGGTGCGAAAAGGCGAGAATGTGGCGTTCGTGGGCGAGTCGGGCGGCGGGAAGAGTACGATCTTCAGCCTGCTGTGCGGATTTTACAGCCCGCGGGAGGGCGAGTACCTGCTGTGCGGGAGACGCTTTGCGGACTGGGACAGGGAGAGGGCGAGGGAGCAGTTTGCGCTTGTGTCGCAGAACATATTCCTGTTTCCGGCATCCATACAGGAGAATGTCCGTTACGGAAGATGGGAGGCATCGGACGAGGAGATCGTTGAGGCGTGCAAAAAGGCGGAGATCCATGATTTTATAGAAAGTCTCCCGATGAAGTACCAGACGGTGGTGGGGGAGCGGGGCGCGATGCTCTCCGGCGGACAGCGGCAGCGCATCGCCATCGCGAGGGCGATCTTGAAGGACGCGCCCATTCTGCTCCTGGATGAGCCGACATCCGCCGTTGACGAGGAGACGGAGAGGGAGATCCAGCAGGCGATCGCCAGGGTGAGAGCGGGCAGGACCTGTCTCACGATCGCCCACCGCCTGTCGACGATCCGGGATGCGGACTGGATCTTTGCGGTGAAGGACAGACACATTGAGGAGGTGGGCACATATGACCAGTACATGGAAACTATTCTGTAGGACGATGCGCGTGATGGGCAGACGCCGCTTTCTGTACTATGGCGCTATTCTGGGCATGAGTGTCGGCATGGCGATGTTCTCGGTGCTGGGTTCCATGATGATGAAGTGCGTCGTGGACATCTCCCAGTCTGGTGACTGCCGAAGCCTTGGCGCGATGATCGCAGGGATCGTGTCGGCGGGGATCGTGTCGCTGCTTGTATACCGAAGGTCTGCCGTGGTCTACAATGTGGAGGCAAAGCGTGTGTACGGCATCCTGTATGAGCGGATACTCGATCTGGAGATGGATCTGCCCTATGCGTATTATGAGACGCACCACAGCGGGGATATCATGTCCAAAGTGTCCTACGACCTGGGAAGGATGGGGGATATCTACGGCTCCCGCTTCCGGCGCATGATCATGCCGTTTCTGGAAGTCGTCGTGTATCTGGTCCCCATGCTGGTGCTCAGCCCGCAGCTGACGCTGTGCCTTGTGGGAGTCAACCTGGCGATGATGTCGGTCAACATGGTCCTGGCGGAGCCGCTCAGGAGGGTCAGCCGGGAACTGGCAGGGATCAACAGCGGTATGACCCGGAAACTGTCTGACATTCTGCAGGGGATGGAGCAGGTGCGGATGTTCGCGCGCGGCAGCGAGACCGTTCAGGAGTACGTACAGCTGAGCCGGCGCTATGCCGGCAAGTCGGGCAGGAGGATCCTGCTGTCGTCGGGACTGGAGAGCGCAAACAGAGGGTTTGACCTGCTCTGCGCCCTCGTATTCCTGGCGCTCGGCGTGTTCTTTGTGCAGAGGGGGTACACCACGCTTGGCGCGCTGGCGGCGATCTATACGCTGTACGGCAGCTTTTCCGCCCAGTTTCTGCAGATGAATCGGTATATGCCGGAGCTGGTGGCGTATCTGGCATACGCACAGAACATATTTGACCTGCTGGAGGAGGAGCGCGAGCCGGAGAGCTGGTACACGGCGGAGGGAGCCTGCGGCGCGGACAGGGACGCTGACGATACCTGGATGGTTTTGGTGGATAAGATCGGATTTTCCTACGGGGAGAACAGGGTTCTGGAGAACTACTCCCTCGCGGTGCAGCGTGGTGAGTGCGTGGCGATCACCGGGGCGTCCGGGTGCGGGAAGTCCACGGTGTCCAAACTTTTGCTGGGTCTGTATCCGATTGACGAAGGGACGATCGCCGTCCTGGGAAACATCATGGGGAGCATGACGAACAGGGAGCTCAGGGAACATTTTGCCTATGTGCCGCAGGAACCGTATCTGTTTGAGGGAAGTGTCCGGGAAAATATCCGTATGGGAAAACTGGATGCCTCCGAGGAGGAGATCGTGAGGGCGGCGCGGATGGCAAATGCCCATGAGTTTATAAGGAAACTGGAGAAGGGATATGATACACAGGTAGGGGAGCGCGGAAACAGGCTCTCCGGCGGGCAGCGCCAGCGGATCGCCATCGCGCGTGCCATATTGAAGGGGGCGCCGATCCTTTTGATGGATGAGGCGACGTCTGCGCTGGACAATGAGTCCGAACGGCTTGTCAACTGTGCCATGCGCAGACTTCATGGGCATCAGACGATCCTCATGATCGCCCACAGATCATCCACGATCCGGATGGCGGACAGGGTCTGCTGTTTTGATCAGTCTGCGTGCTCGCCCTCGATCAGATAGTCGCAGGTGACGCCGAATATCTGGGCGAGAGCCCGGATCTCTATGTCAGTCACGTACCGCTTGTTGGTCTCTATGCGGGTGATGACATTTTTGTCCATGTCATAGCCTGCAAGCTGGAGTTCGCGCGACAGATCCCGCTGGGAGAGATAGTGCTCTTTCCGCAGGGCGATCAGACGCTTGCTGATCAGATTTTTCTCACCGGAACTGGTTTTTGGTTTTGGCATGATCTAACCTTCTTTCTGTCATAGTGCACGCACATACTGCGTATCGTTTTTACAACCTGTTATGTAAGATTTTAATGGAAAAATTTACCATGATAGGTTGCAAAAGCGGGACAAAAAGAATTATCTTGCGAAATAAGCAAGGGTTATGACTGTTTTGGTCATAACCCTTTACGTTCTGGACAGGCTGCGCTATCGTATTATTTTCTTGCCAGATCGATGATCTTCTGCATATCGGCGATGAGTTCACTGGAGTAGTTTGCGGCTTCGTTGTAGGTCTGTCTGGCTCTGCCGTATTCCCGGTTCCTGATCGCGTCGATGACAGTCTGGCCGTATGTATGAAATTTCTGATGCTTTGCGCCCAGATCATCCCAGATCGATCTGACACCGGGGATATCGGGGGTGACAGCGTAGTAAAAATGTCCGAATCCGCACTTGGATGAGTCTAGCTGCAGCGGTATCACATTCTGGCTGTCGACGATCTTTCTGAGGTTCTCAAGCCATGTCTGGTGCGAGGAGATCGCGGTGGTCATATACTGGATAAATTCCCGGTTCTCTATGCGGTAAAAGGCGTCCTTTGCCATGTTTCCCATCTTCTTTAACGAGTCGTCAAGCGTCTTCTCGATCGTGACAACAGGCTCCGTCGCCTGCTTGAGGTCGCGGCCGACAGTGCGCATGAATTCAGTGCTGTCGTTGAGCTGGTTTTCCATCTCAGCCATTGCGCTGCTGATCTCCTCGCTCACCGATGCCATGGAACTGATGGAATCATTGATCTGTGCGATGTCCTTTTTGCTCCGGTCATTCAACTCCCACACGTTCGTGATCTTGCCGGCCATGGAGTTCAGGGACTGGATCGTGCTGTCGGAACTCTGAATGCTCTTTTTGGACGCATGCTTCATGTTCTCCACAAAAGTACCCATATCCTTTGTCAGCTTCTGGGTTTCCTCGGCAAGCTCCCGGATCTCGCCCGCGACAACCGCAAAGCCCTTTCCCGCTTCTCCGGCTCTTGCCGCCTCCACGGATGCGTTGAGCGCCAGCAGGTTCGTCTGGAGGGAGATCGTGTCGATCCCTGACAGGATGGAGCTGATATGGTTGATGATCCCCATCAGTTCGTCCATGTCCGCCTGCATCTCACCCGCGGCCTCGATCGTCTTTGTGGAGAAGTCCTTGATGGCAGTCAGTTCGTCCTGGCCGCCCTCGATCTTCTTGAATACTTCATCGGTCTTTTCGGAGATCTGGATGATCGTGTTGGTCAGCTCTTCCTGCGGGTTGTTCGTGCTGCCGGAGGTTGTGCCAAAGATCGTCTCGGTAGCTTTTGCGATCTTGTTGGATATATCAACAATTTTTTGTGTCTGATACTGCATCGTCAGATCGAGCGAGCTGATCTGCATGACTGCATTGATATTTTTGTCTAAAACTTCTGCAAACTGCTTTCTTCCGTCGGACAATCTGTTATAGATACCGCCTAACTCCGGCTCTCTTGAGTAGTCCTCCTGCTTCAGCTGTGAAACTGCTTTCATAAGTACTGTTTTTCTTTTGCTGGTTATCATTGATACATCTCCATTTCTTAATTGAATTGAATAGTATGTAATTAATTATATTATTAATTTCCATCTAATTATATATTACGTGATTTTAAAGTTTTTTCAAGTACTTTCTTGAATATTTATGATATATGATCTATAGAAAGAAATGCCAAAACGATCCATTCTGTCATGAAAGTGAAAAATCTGTGTATTAGATTGCTGTTCCTTGTCATATAAGTGCCAAATCTGCTGCCGGTTGTGTCGGCAATTTGTAAAAAATGTTAAAAACAGGGGGCTGGAATGCAGACTAATTGCCGGGATACCAGGCAGGACAGCATCAGGGCAGGGCGTGATCTCACGCCCTGCCCTGATTGCGCTCTGCGAGCCTTAATGTGGAAATGATCGGAACGATCAGGATTCCGCAGAAGAAATTGCTGATGCCGTGGATGCAGTCAAAGGGCAGCCCCGCGATGATCCACGCGATCATTTTCTGGAAACTCAGCCCGTACAGGAGAGCCTGTGCGGGTGCATAGAGCGTTCCGTACAGGAAACCGTGTGCGGCGCAGACAAGCATGTACACCAGCGGCTGCAGCTTTTTGAGCTTTCCCGGCATGTTTGCGGGAAGGAGCATGACAGCGCCCCACAGGACTGTCCACAGGTACAGATAGGGGATCCACCATGTCGCAAAACCGTTCAATATGCCGGTCATCAGGACATATATATAGAGCGGGTAGAGTGCCTTTTTTCTGTATACCACTGTGAAGGCGATCGTGAATACGCCGATCAGGTGGATGTTTGGCGCAAACTCCATGATGAGCTTGGAGGCGTACATGACAGAGCCGAGCATGGCAAAGACGACAAGCTCCCTGGTTGTAGGCTTCATGACTATTCCGCTTTGAGGGCGTAGCTGGCGCCGTCTGTGATCGGTGTGGAGTCGACACCGGAGGTGGCATACTCCCCGTCCACATAAAATGCCCAGTATTTGCCGTCCTTGTCATAGTCGAGCGTGATGCCGTTCACGGTCTTCACGAACAGACCGTACTCGCTGTCGTCGCCGGCGATCAGCTCGAGTTCCAGCAGAGCCTCGCCGACAATCGCCTTGTCCGTGTGGATCTCGAACGAGCTTGTACCGCCGTCCTGGTCTGTCACGGTGAGGGCAAAGCTTGTGTTTCCTTCGCCAAGCACGGTGTCACCCGACGCTGTGCCTGCATCTGCCGCGGCGGTTGAAGCGGGGGGGGTGTTAACTTTGTTCTGACTGTCATTGCAACCGGTTGTAGAGAGTGCCGTAGCCACAGTAAGCACCGTACAAAGGATGAATGACAACGTTTTTCTGCAAAAAAATGTTTTCATGTCTGTGATCTCCTTTGAATCGTTATGATTTCCCCAAAGACCGGCGCCCGCGGTCTGAGCGGGTGGTCTGCCACGCGCTCGAGAGGACTGGTCTTGTCCCGATATTCCGGCTTGGCACTTCACTGGCAAGCCTTCTCGGAAAAAATCCAATGGCATGTCCCGGATCTGTGGCGTTCCGGTCAGGACAGTGAGTATAGGTGTGCCTTACGGCGACGGGCTCGCACAGGATTCGCACCTGTTTCCCGGGACAATCCGTTCCTTATCATAATATTCTTTGGCGGTTCTGTCAAGCAAAAAGGATGTTCCTGTATCGGTTCTGTAACTGGTTCATGCATTTGCCCGGCGCCGATACAGAAGCGAGATATAGTACAGTGCGGCAGTCAGCATGATACACACGAGAGAGACGATGATGCCCGGGATAAAGCCCTTCGGGAAGTATCTCAGCTCGATCGTGTGCGCGCCCTCGTCGAGATAGGTGCCGATGAAGGTGTCCTCGAACAGATTCATGTCTGTCCGGGCACCGTCCACATACAGCGTCCATCCGGGATCGTACGGAACGGAGAGGACAAGCTGGCCTGCGGAGGTGACAAAGATGTGACCGTTCAGGGAAGTCTCGTCATAGCTGTCCACAACAAGCGTCTGCTGATTCAGAAGGCTGATGAGGCGCGCCAGGGCGGGTTCGTTCACCCTGTATGCAGTCAGATTGAGGTTTTCGCCGTTCTCGGATTCGAGGGACAGGGTATCGCCTGCATCGTGATATCCCAGATCCAAAATGTATTTTTTCCTGATCTGGCTAAAGTTCCTGGAAGATTCCTCGTAGTCCATCCTGATCGTGTCGATCTTGGTATTCGGGGTGTACGCATAATAGTGTGCATATTCCTCGATGTGGAGATCCGCCTCGCTTCCGTAAGCGTTGAGGCCGACTTCTAGAAAGATGTCGTCGCTGATGCCAAGGCGGTGCGCGAGCTTGTTCTGCCGCTGCAGCGGATCCAGGTTTTTGTCGTCTGTGTCCTCCTCGTGGATATTCTCCTCGACCTCCCCGGCATCGTTGAAGGATGCGTGTGCGGAAGTGACCATATACCCGAGAGGGAGCGAATAGTTGTTCTTGTACAGGTACACTTTTCCCTCCCTGTCCGCAAGCTCGAACAGGTTGTCATAGCCTCTGTCGAGGGTATAGAGCATGTACCGGGTGGAGAGGAGGGCGGCAGTCACCGGGGTGGCGCCCTCAAAGCAGTAATTGACGCGGCTGCCCCGCATCCCGTATTTTTCGTAAAAGTCCGACACCAGCGAGTTCAGGGTGGATGAGAAGTAGGAGCCTCCCTGGAATCCGATCAGCATCGCGTCGTTCTGGGTCCTGCGAGCAAACTTCTCAAACCGGAAGAAATCGCCGTTTTCTCTTTCGACCGTTCTGTCCGTCAGGATCTGATAGGAGTCGTAGTTGGACAGGTAGGTGGTCCTCGACACAGTGGGCACGCTCGTGAGGTAGGTGTTCACGCCGGACTCCGCCACGGTCAAGAGGATCGCGCAGGCGCACATCAGTTTTGGTACGCTGCCGCGTTTTTCCAGGCAGCTTTTGCAGCGGCAGAGCAGAGCGGCATAGAGCAGCAGAAAGACGCCAGTCACCAGAAAACAGGCGTTTGTAAAAGCGTCGTCCGTCGCCATTTTTTCACAGAACAGCAGGAAGAAGAGGGCACCCGCAAACACGGAGCCGAGCATGCTCCCCGAGATGTCCTGTATGTGCAGGAAAGCCTCAAAGCACACGGTGAGCAGCAGCAGGATGTACAAAAAGGACTGTCTGGCGGGCAGCGAGTCGGGATAATTCATGCCGTGCCATATGAAGTTCAACACGTTCGTCGAGAAGCTGACCAGCAGGAAGGCGAGCAGCAGCAGTTTGGGAGCCTTCTGCCGCCAGGGGATCTTTTTCTGCAGGACATACAGCGGCAGCAGGACAAAGACAAGGACGCCGCAGTAAATGTTGGGCCAGTGGTCGAGCCCGGTCTCGACAGTCACGTTAAAGCAATGCCTCGAGAGCATGTCGAGAACAGGGAAATAAATTTTGACCTTACTCGGGAAATTGATGTCGCTGAATTCGGTAAAGCGCAGCGCGGCGAGCTCTGGCAGCAGCAGGACAGCCGCCATGCCGCCCGCAAGCAGGGAAAATATACTGAAACGGATCAACGCTTTCCCGTAAAAGCTGGTGATGCCGTCAAGCCCCGGAAAAGCGAGGGGGGCGGAATCCTGTTCCGGGGAAGGCTCCCGCGCGATCAACAGGACCGCGAAATAGAGCACGAGAAACAGACACAGCATAATGGACAGATAATAGTTTGACAGGATGGACAATCCCAATGCGATGCAGTACATATAGCATTTGCCCTCGCTGACCAGCCGCTCGACGCCTAGGATGATGACCGGGGCAAGGACAATCACGTCAAGCCACATGACATTCCAGTTGTAGGCAGCCATAAAACCGGACAGGGCATAGAAGAGCGAGAAGCACAGGATCACCCAGGAGTCGCTGCGGAAATGTTTCCTTATATAATAGGTAAAGGTCAGTCCGCAGAGCCCGATCTTGATGATGACCATATAGGACAAAAACTCCATCAGGAACCGCTCGGGAACAAGGACGCAGAGCCAGTTTGACGGGCTTGCCAGATAGTACACGTACAGGGCGAGGAAATTCGATCCGATCCCGGTGTTCCATGAGTAGAAGAGACTTTCGCCGTTCTTGAGCTTGTGGTAAAACTCCACCAGAAAAGGAAAATACTGGTGGTACATGTCAATGTGGAGAAAGGAGCGCTCCCCAAACGGGTAGATCTCCTGCAGCACAAAGATGACAAGCATGATCAGCGCCGGCGCCAGAAAAGAAAACAGATAGAGCCAGTCCAATTTTACAGCGGGTTTCTTGAAGGGTATCAGTTGTATCGGTTTCATAGAGTTTCACCTCCGTTTTACTTTTTGCCGAAGATGCAGTCGTATTGCAGGATGGCATAGTTGTTCAGGGCGTCCGCCACATCGGCAGTGTCAGTGCTCCTGCCCTCCGCATTTTCGGCGCGGATCGATGTGATGACAGGATAGCTTTCTGACAGGCTGGCGAGATATTTTTCGTATGCGGTCATAGGGAGGCCCGCAGTCTCGAGGATATCCGTCGCGAGGAAATTCGTGCTGGTGTCAGCGCCCGTCTTTGTGTCGGTCTCAAAATTGCACCAGATAAAATAGGGAACCTTGTAGCGCGCCGCCTCATCCGCCTCGGACAGTTCACTGCCGTTCTTTCCGTTCAGTCTCCAGATGTTCGAGACGACAGAGTTGGTCGGCTGGTGGTCCCCGAAAAAGATGATCATGGTGTCCTCCCCGGCGCCGTCAAAATAGTCCGTCAGGTACGCTATGGATTCGTCGGAGATCTTCATCAGCGACAGATAGTTGTCCAGCGCAACAGAGCTGCTCCCCGAGACGGAGACGTCCGGCTTGAAATTGTCAAACGCGTCGGTGTACGACGAGTGGTTCTGCATCGTGACGTTGAACACAAAGAGCGGTGTGCCGTCAGGTTTGGACTCGTACAGCTCGATGATCTTGTCGTAGCACGTCCGGTCACTTACATATTTTCGGATCTTTTTCGGATTTTTATAATCCCTTATGAAATACATTTCGTCAAAACCGAGCAGCGGGTATACTTTGTTTCTGTCCCAGCCGGTGCTGTTGTACGGGTGCATGGCGACCGTCTCGTAGCCCAGTGTCTTTAAGTGGGACGCGAGGGAGGGTGTCTCCCTTTTGAGGTACTGCTGGTAGGGCACGCTTCCCTGCGGGAGGAATGCCATCGTGTTTCCGGTGAGGAACTCAAATTCCGTGTTCGCCGTGTTGCCGCCGAGCACGGATACGTTCAGATAGCCGGAGATCGTATTTTTAATATGCCCATTTAAGACGGAATGTATATAGGGCATATAATCCACATTCGTCTCAAATGCGCCGAGCACGGCGGGATCGGAGAACGCTTCGTTCATGATGACAATGATATTCGGGCGCGTCCCGGGGAGCTGCTGCGCCGTGTCCTCCTCCTCAAAAGGGGCAAGGATCTCAGCGGCGGCGTCTGCGCTGTAGCCTGCGGGTTTGTCTACCGAGATGTATTTGAGTTCCATCAAAAATGCGACAGCGGTGCCGTCGCGCTTGCTCATGACAGCCGGCGTGAACAGCTTGTCGTACATGCCGTACCTGAGGATCGTGCTGTCCAGGTGGAGCATGTGCGTGAAGCTGCCGATGAGCACGGCAAAGACAGCGGCTCCTGCGATGCGGATGCCCCAGAATCGCAGGAGCCACCTGCCGGTACCTTTCAGCTCCAGATCGACGACAGATTCCGCGAGGATCAGCAGCACGAATCCGGCCAGCACGAACACTGTCTGTCTTTCGAGCGTGTACTCAAAATTGTTGGCGACGCTCATCGCGGTGCCGAGTGAGTAGATGTCCCACGGCATGATCGGGGCGGAGCGGAAGCTGAGGACATAATAGTTTGCCAGACCGGCGACCATGAAAAAGATGCTCTGCAGGCGCAGCGACCATTTCAGTCTGCCAAAGACGAACAAAAACAGCGCCATCATCAGCTCAAAAAAGTAGATATTCAGAAACTGTATGGGAACTTTCATCGTCTCCCACGGATTATTCGTGTACCACTCAAACAGATAAAAGTCTGCGATGGGAAAGAGTATCATAGGCACCAGATTCCTCAGACACCATATGGTTTTTGGGTATTTAGACAGCCACTTTATCATTTTAACCTTTTTTAACCTCCACATTGCTATAACTTAATTACAATAGCACTTTTTTGCGGTGTTTTCAAGGTTGTTTTGATTTTATGGCCGCGGAGAGAAGAAGAAAGAGATCCAATGGTATTGGATCTCTTAGAAATTTAGCTGTCAATATAATCGGTGTCAAACAGCTTTTTTTCGAGAGTGGCGATATCCCCTATGTCCGGGAGATAGATGCCGCTGACCGGGGTGAAGGATACTGTCGTGAGTGCGGGCGCAGCGTAGGTGGCATTCTCGAGACAGACGTTCATACTGCTGCAGAGTGCGGCAAATATCTGGACCATCATATCCTCCTCGCTGGGAGCAGCAGTCGGATCTGAGAGCCATGTCGTGGCGAGATCCGTGAGGATCGCCGTGTACAGATTCATCAAAGGCTCAAAAAAGATCATTTTTTCGTAGACGATCGTGATCTTGTATGAGCCGTCAGCCTGCAGGTCGCAGCCTGCCACAGCGAAACGCGCGTTGGCAAGAAGTTGTGCCATGGCGGTCCGAAAATCATTTTTGAGGGATTCCGGGCATTCTGTGCCAAGGATCGAGTCGAGATCCAGGCTGCTCATCTCCGCGTCGAGGATCGAATTGTAGATCTCGGCAGCGTCCTCCTCGGAGCCAAGTCCCAGAGCGACAAAGGCGCGCGCATCATTTCTGAAACAGACATCCAGCAGTGCGCTCAGGTACTGGTCGTACGGCAGATCCGTCCCCGAGGCATCGGACACTGTCGGTGCGGGAGCATTTTGGGGTACTGCGGTGTTTTCCGCGGCACTGACGGTCAAGCCTGTAGATAGTACACTGACAGCCATCAGCGTGGCTGCGCATCTTTTTAGAAAATTGATCTTCATAATGGAATCCTCCTTGTGAATGTATGGGTGTTGTTTGATTGCTTCTTTCATTATAGTCTCTTTGTAGACTGTTTTCAATATCTGAAAGGATTTATACATTGAATTTGTCCTTTATGCGTGTCTGAAAAGGTGTGAAAATCTGGTTGACGTTCCGTGCGGATTATCTTATAATACATTAGATAAGCAGTTATACAGTTGCAGTTCAATATCAGTCAGGAGGATTGACATGATCAAAAGCATGACAGGTTTTGGGCGGTGCGAAGTCACGGAGGGAGACCGCAAATACACGGTCGAGATGAAATCCGTCAACCACAGATATCTTGACGCCAGCATCAAGATGCCCAAGAAACTCAGTTTTTTCGAGAGCTCTATCAGGAATGAACTGAAAAATTATGTGCAGCGCGGAAAGATCGATATCTTTATCACGTACGAGGATTTTTCCGAGAGCAATGTCTGCATCAAGTACAATAAAGATATAGCGGCGGAGTATCTCGGATATCTCAGGACCATGTCGGAGGACTTTGGGCTGGACAATGACATCAGGGTCTCGACGCTCTCGCGCTATCCCGAGGTCTTCTCGATGGAGGAGCAGACCATAGACGGGGAGGAGATCTGGAAAGGGCTTGCGAAAGCCATACAGGGTGCGGCAGGAGGGCTGGAGGAGACAAGGATCAGGGAGGGGCACAACCTTGCCGGCGATCTGACTGCAAAGCTCGACGGGATGTTAGAGCACGTCGCCTTTATCGAGGAGCGCTCCCCGCAGATCATCGAGGAGTACAGGAAGAAGCTGGATGAGCGGATCCGCGAACTGCTGGGCGACGCCTCTGTGGATGAGACAAGGCTTTTGACGGAGGTCACGATCTTTGCCGACAAGGTGTGCGTCGACGAGGAGATCGTCCGGCTGAAAAGCCATATCGAGACGATGAAGCAGGCGCTCAGGGACGGCGGCGGCATCGGCAGAAAGCTTGATTTTATCGCGCAGGAGATGAACCGGGAGGCAAACACGATCCTGTCAAAGGCAAACGACCTTGCGATCTCCAATCGCGGGATCGACCTGAAGACCGAGATCGAGAAAGTGCGGGAACAGATACAGAATATAGAGTGAGGAACTGTTCGGAGACAGTGTTTCGAACATAAGTTCCTGAACTGCGGCGAGGTGTCATGTGAACAGACTGATCCATATAGGTTTTGGAAATATCGTAAACACGTCAAAGATCATCGCGATCGTGAGCCCCGACTCTGCGCCGGTGAAGAGGCTTGTCCAGAAGGCGAAGGAGAGCGGCACAGTCATAGATGCCACGCAGGGGCGCAGGACAAAGTCCGTGCTGGTCATGGAGGGCAGCCAGATCGTGCTCTCGGCGCTCCTGCCGGAGACGATCGCCGGAAGGGCGCAGGGGGCTTTGACGGATGAGGACGCTGATGAAAATATATAGGGCAGCATGATCAAATATTAAATAAAGCGAGGAAAAAATATGTTACATCCATCTTACACAGATTTAATGAAGGTAGTGAACAATGAGGTAGAGCAGGGCGAGGCGCCTGTGGTGAACAGCCGCTATTCGATCGTTATGGCGACAGCGAAGCGCGCAAGACAGATCATCGGCGGTGAGGAGTCCCTTGTGGACACGAGACAGACAAAGCCGCTGTCGATCGCCATAGAGGAACTGAACCAGGGCAAGATCAAGATAACACATGAAGATTGATTTCGGATATTCGGTTTGAGGATAAAGCTTTGAAGATTTTATTTATTTCCCTCGGCTGCGACAAGAATCTGGTAGATACGGAAATGATGCTTGGGATGCTGGTGCAGAGGGGATTTTCTATTACGGACGATGAGACACAGGCGGAGGCGGTTGTCGTCAACACATGCTGCTTTATAAACGATGCCAAGCAGGAGAGCATCAATGCGCTGCTCGAGATGGCAGAGCTGCGCAAAAACGGCAGTATCAAGGCGCTGATCGCCGCCGGGTGTCTCGCGCAGCGCTATCAGGACGAGATCCAGAGGGAGATCCCCGAGGTGGACGCCATCGTGGGCACGACAGCGATCGATGCGGTCGCCGATGCACTCAACGGGGTGCTCTCGGGAGACAGGCACAATCATCTGGAGGATATCAACCGCGAACCTGTGTACGGCAGAAAAAGGATCGTCACGACCGGAGGACACTACGCGCACTTAAAGATCGCGGAGGGCTGTGACAAGCACTGCAGCTACTGTATCATTCCGAAGGTGAGGGGAAACTACAGAAGCATCCCGATCGACAGCCTGGTCCAGGAGGCGGAGCATCTCGCCGCGTCCGGTGTGAGGGAACTCATCCTGGTGGCGCAGGAGACGACGCTCTACGGGGCAGACCTGTATGGCAAAAAGTGTCTCCCCGAGCTGCTGCACAGGCTGTGTGCGATCCAGGGGATTTACTGGATAAGAATCCTGTATTGTTACCCGGAAGAGATCACCGATGAACTGATCGAGACAATACAAAGAGAACCGAAGGTATGCAATTATCTTGACATTCCGATACAGCACGCGTCTGACAGGATCCTGAAACGTATGGGGCGGCGGACGAACCGGCAGGAACTTGCGGACATGATCGCGAAGCTGCGGGAGCGGATCCCGGATATCTGTCTGCGGACGACGCTCATCACGGGGTTCCCGGGGGAGACGCAGGAGGATCACGAGTCCCTGCTGGCGTTTGTCGATGAGATGGAATTTGACCGGCTCGGCGTGTTCACGTACTCACCGGAAGAAGACACGTCGGCGGCACTGTTTGACGACCAGATCGACGAGGAAGTGAAACTTGACCGTCAGGCGGACATCATGGAGCTGCAGCAGGAGATTGCGTTTGAGAAGGCGCAGGAAGCTGTGGGGAACACGCTGCCTGTCATGGTGGAGGGCAAGGTGCCGGACGAGCACGCTTACGTGGCAAGAAGTTACAGGGATGCCCCGGATGTCGATGGTTTTGTGTTCATCCAGACAGGCAGGGAACTGATGACGGGGGATTTTGTGCGGGTGCGCATCACTGGGTCACATGAATATGACCTGATAGGAGAGATTGAAGATGAATTTACCGAATAAACTGACTGTTTTCAGAGTGATTCTGATCATACCGTTTGTGCTGGTCATGCTCGGCAGCCATGCGCAGTGGGGCTGGTTCATGGCATTGTTTGGGGGGATCGCGGATTATGCGGATCTCATCGCGCTGATGATCTTTGTCATTGCGAGCCTCACGGATATGCTCGACGGAAAGATCGCCAGGAAATACAATCTGGTCACTAATTTTGGAAAGTTTATGGATCCTTTGGCGGATAAGCTGCTCGTGTGCGCTGCGCTGATCTGTCTGATCGAGCTTGACAGGATCCCGTCGTGGATCGTCATCATCATCATCAGCAGGGAGTTCATCATCAGCGGTTTCCGGCTGGTGGCGGCTGACAACCGCGTGGTCATCGCCGCGAACTACTGGGGAAAGTTCAAGACGACATTCCAGATGATCATGGTCTGTCTGATGATCGCGAACATCGAGGCGCTTGCGCTGCTCACACAGATCGTCATGTGGATCGCGGTCGTACTCACGATCATCTCCCTTGTTGATTATCTGGCAAAAAATAAGGGCGTGCTGCTCGACGGAAAGATCTGACGGGCAATGTCCTGACCCAAAGAGAAAGCCATCTGTGAAGGGCGTTTCACAGATGGCTTTTTGGTTTGAACTTAATAGTTAAATTCCGTTGAATCGATCACTTCCCATGTCTTGTCTGAGATCTTGAATGCCAGCTCGTCCAGCTTCTCCACAGGCACGTAGAGGATTCCTGTGATCAGTTCCTCATAGAACTTGGCGATCTGTGGTGTGGCGTCACCGTCCTCGAATTTGAGAAGTGCTTTGCCGAGCGCTGCTATGATAAAGGGGGGATAACCGATCGCCTTGCAGATCTCCTTCAGATCCTTTGATTTCGTTGCCTTCGTCACGACATCGTGCGCGACGAGCCGCGCCCTGTCCCAGCCGTTGTCGATGTTATCCTGCATTGCCTTCATGAAGGCGCTGTGCTTTAGACCGGCGAGGTAAGATGCCCTGAAAGTGATGGGATCCGGGTAGCAGATACAGGGTATGCGCTTGCAGATGCCGTTTCCCGGCGCCTTGGAAAACTGTTTGCGCCAGTCGTCAAACAACTTATGCAGATCCGTATGCTGCCAGGATTGGATCGGACAGCAGGTGTAATCAGGAGCGCTGTCATACTCCGCGGCTTTCTCGGGCAGCATTGCGACCTGCTTGACGATGAAATTTTGTTTTTGATAAATTATTTTACCGTATGGTCTCCAGTCATTCGGTTCAACATTCATTGCGTGTCCTCCGTTGATAAAAATGTATTCTAATATGTATCGGCATGAACTGAATATAAATTTAGCCCATATTTTTATAATAATATGTTTTTGCTTAACAGTAAAGAAAATATTAGTATGAAATTTAGGCTTTATTTTCATAAATATTGTGTTATAATGTAAAAAATATAAGTGCCGCTTCCGCAAGCATTGATAGAAGGCACCATGGGAAGGAAGACATGATGTATAGGATTCTGTGTAGTCTTTTTGAAGTTATCATTTTACTCACGACAGGTATCGATCTATACGAAAGCATATGTAATGCGACAAAAGTGTCTGTTTTTAACTGGGACAGGGATATGGTTACAGTTGAAAATGCAGATGTTTTTTTTGACGAATTATCGAACAGTACGATAAGTGTAGTGTATCAATATATTTCTTCCAAAACCGCAGACGAGGATATTGTATATTATTTGACGTGCGCTGCTGCGCATGAAGTCGGGATCTATCTGCTGACAGGGGAACCGAAGTGGGGATTGGAGACGGATGGAGCCGGCATGATCGACGAGATCATGCGTGCGCAGACAATCAACCAGCTCGTGCCCAAGGAGGCACGGCTCAGGGGCGTGGTCATGGATGTAGAGCCCTATCTCACAGACGAGTGGGATGCGGCGCCCGGGGAGGTGATGGATCGTTTTGCCGCAGGGCTGGCCTGCGCCTACAGTGAGGCCCTGGACTGCGGACTGCAGCTCATTGTATGCATACCGTATTTTTATGATACCAAAGGATATATGGATGCGCTGGAAGGGATCATAGAAAGCGGATGTGACAGGGCAGCTGTGATGAACTACTATAAAGGAAAAGAGGCAGAACATATTGCTGATGAGATCGCACTGTCCAGAAAATATGGAAAAAAGCTGGTCAATATCTATGAACTGCAGCCGCCGGATGGGACTGCGGTGACAGATGTAAACACATACTATCATGAGGGGCTGGGAGCGGTTGTCAGAAGTGCAGTCAGCTTAAAGTCCGTGTATCAGGGAGATGTAGAGTTTGCGATTCATGATTATGATGCATGGAAGGAAATGAGAGACGATGAATGAAGTACTGCGGCAGGAAAAAAAGTTCCTGATCTCCGTGGAACAGATGTATCAGTGCAGTCAGTATCTGCAGGAGACCATGATACAGGATCCGCATAATGGCGCGGAGGGGTACACGGTCCGATCACTCTATTTTGACACGCTGGAGAACAGGGATTTTATGGAAAAAGAGGACGGAGTGGAGCTTAGAAGGAAGATCCGGCTGAGGTGCTATCAGCCGGCAGATGATTTTGCGATGCTGGAGATGAAGCAGAAACAGGGTGCAATGCAGAAGAAGCGGTCGCTGCGCATGAAGCGGGACGATGCCAGACGGCTGGCACAGTGCGACTACAAGGTACTGCTTTGCTATGACGAGGAGTTTGCCAGGGAATGCTATGCACTTATGAACATGTACTGCTATCTGCCAAGGGCGGTCGTTGAATACCGCAGAAAAGCATTTATCGCCAGGGAGAATAAGATACGCGTTACGTTTGACCATCAGATCAAGGCGACGGAAAGCAATATGGACATTTTCTCGTCACAGTTGGTCCAGAATCCGGTTCTGAATCCGTATCTTACAGTTTTTGAGGTAAAATACAATGGTTTTCTGCTGAGTTATATCAAGGATCTGCTGCAGATCTGCGACCGCAGCGAGCTGTCTGTCAGCAAATACTGTCTGGGCCGCAGTGTCAGCACGCATTACAATTTTTAGCGCACGGAGGCGCATTGGCAATCATATTTCAGGAAGGGACAGAAGAAAATGAAAGATTATTTACGGACGATCATGTTTGAGAGCGCAACACTTACTTTGGAGACTATCATATTGAACATTGTGACAGCGGCGGTTTTTGGCATGGTGATCTACTTGTCATACTGGTATACGCATGCAGGAACAGCCTACAGCAAAAAGTTCAACGTTTCCCTGATAACGCTCACGATCCTCACCGGCACGGTCATGACTGTCATCGGCAATAATATCGCGCTGTCGCTCGGCATGGTAGGTGCGCTTTCCATTGTTCGTTTTCGCACGGCCATCAAGGATTCCAGAGATACGACTTATATCTTCTGGGCGATCATCGTTGGCATCTGCTGTGGCGTGAGTGACTATTATGTGGCAGCGGTGGGAAGCGCTGTTGTATTTATTATTTTGCTCCTGCTTGGACGGGTTCGGAATGAAAGCCGTATCCTGCTGATCATCCGGGGGGCGAAGGATAAGAGCCTCGATATGGAACGGCTCGTTTTCAGTTTTTTTGACGGAAAACCGCTCTTGAAAGTAAAAAATACCACAAACGAAAATGTGGAATTGATTTATGAGATGACCAGGATGGTTTACCAGAATGCCTACAAAAAGGAAAACGATGTCATTGACCAGTTATATGCGCTCGGGGGCGTTGAATACGTGAATTTTGTGACGCAGAGCGACGAGATCACAGGATGACATACAGGAGACAGGAATGAGATCAAGATATATATATATTGGCGCTGTCCTGATGTTGATCATGGCTGCGATGGGGAGCAGCATGGTCAGTCGCACAGACCGTACACAGAGATATATGCAGCACCAGAAGGGCATGCCGGAGGCGGAGCGGCCGGAGGCGGATTTTGTGACGCACCTTCCGATCATTTCCATACAGACATCAGAAGCGATCCCCGGGGAAACTGCACCGGAGCATGGCATGCCGGAGAGCTATGCGTCGTGCGAGGTTGCGATCTATGACAGCGAAGATCAGTGGAATACCCTGGAGGATGCAGTCCGCGCACAGGCAGAGGGACTGATCAGGATCCGTGGTAACACCAGCCGCAAATTTGATAAGAAGTCCTACTTGCTCAAATTTGGAACACAGGAGAAAAAGAAAGATATCTCTGTCATGGGAATGAACCCTTCCGACAAGTGGGTTCTGCACGGACCTTTTCTGGACCGGACCCTGCTGCGGAACTATCTCTGCTATAACGTGGCAGGGCAGATCATGGAGTACGCGCCGCAGACAAGGTATTGCGAGATGTTTATAAATGGGGAATACCAGGGTCTTTACCTGGCAGTTGAGGCTGTCAGCGTGGAAGAGGGGCGGCTGGAACTGAGCACGACAGGAAAGAAGAATCCCGTGACCAGCTGGCTTGTCCGCTGGGACAGGGATGATAAGAGTGACAATAAGGTCGATAATTTTGTGTACTATACCTATAAGGGAGGCGTATCTTCACTTGATCTGCTCTATCCGGGCAAAGACACCTGCACGCCTGAGAAAAAGTCATATGTGGAGTCAGAGATCAGTGCGATCGAGAGATCTTTGTATATGCGCGGGTCCGGTGACAGGTTAAAGGGCTATTCCCGGTACATCGATATAGCGGAATTTGCCCGGTACTTTGTGATCAATGAATTTTTTGAAAATATGGATGCAGGCAGATTTTCCACATATTACTATAAAGATGTCCGGGGAAAGGTAAAACCCGTGGTCTGGGATTTCAACAATGGCAGTGATAATTACATCTATTTCTCGACCGATGAAAATGGTTTCGATATGGTACAGTCACCATGGTTTGGAGAAATGCTGCGGGATGAGCTTTTTGTGGATGAAGTGATCTATCAGTACAGAGCATTGCGCAAGGATATACTGAGCGATGAGAATCTGAACCGCATGATAGACGAAACGATCGCGTATCTTGGAGATGCGGTTGACCGCAATTATGATAAGTATGGTTATGTGTTTCTGCTGGAGCAGGTCGATGACATCAATTATCTGTCTCCCGTGGAGCGGAATTATACAAGCTATGAGGAGTCGGTGCAGCAGCTAAAGGATCAGATCCGTGACCGTGGAAGATGGATGGACCGCAATATTGAGACACTGCTACAATATTGCCGCGAATCCAAGAATGCCCTGAAGCGGAATTATTGACGGGGAGGATTGGCAGTGAAGAAGTTTGTCATAGGCAGTACCGCGGCGGCCCTGTTCATACTGGGAGTGCTTTACGCAGTGTTTATCAAAGGGATCTATATTGATCTTCATCATGACAGTGCGGTCAGGATTGACTTTACGGTGGCTGGCACAGAACTTTGTGTGGCGGATAGCGGGGAGGCTCTGGTCATAAAAGGAGTGGATCTCTCCGCATCGGTGGCAGGACATTATCTGGGAGAATTTGCGGCGGATCAGGAGACATATCAGCGTTGGCTGGAAAATGTGTGGGAGATGGGCGCCAATACAGTCCGTGTGTATACTATAATGGACGATGATTTTTACAATGCATTCTATGCGTTTAACAGCGGGAAAGAGACACCGCTCTATCTGATCCAGGGGATACGAGTCAGCGAGGCAGCAAACTATGGGTTCGAGGATGCTTCGGCGGATGCGTTTCTGGGACAGTTGAAGGCAGATGCAAAAAGGGCTGTGGATGTCATCCATGGAAAGTGTGTCATCGAATTGAATGATGCAGAGGGCAGCGGCGTGTATCTCAAAGATATCTCGAGGTGGGTGATCGGTTATCAGGTAGGGGATGAGTGGTCTGCGGAGACAGTGGCTTATACGGATCACAACCAGGTGCTGAGGAATGGATATCAGGGAGAGTATTTTGTGACAACTGAGGAGGCCACAAATTTTGAAAGTATTCTGGCGCAGGTGATGGACCAGCTGGTAAAATACGAGACAGACAAATACAAGTGTCAGCGGCTGGTGAGCTTTGTCTGTGATCCGACGATAGATTTTCTGGAATACGAGCAGCAATATGCACAGATGCTGGCGAAATTCTGTCATCTTGACCCAGAGCACATACAGCCTGCTGAAAAGCTGGAGTCAGGGTATTTTGCCACGTACAGGGTATTTCGGTTTTGTGACAGGTTTATGGATTATCTGAGTGAGACACAGAAGCTGGAGCTGGCAGATATCATGGCAGCCGTCGATCCGGCGTCGCGGTATGATGGTTATCTGGAACTGTTAAAACGATATCATACAATGCCCGTGGTGGCCGGTTTCCAATATTCTACTGCAAGAGGGAAGACAAAGTCGGACGAGTCTGCGCTGACCGAAAGGCAGCAGGGCGAGAACATCGTACAGATGTATGAGGATCTTGTCTCGGCGGGGTGGTCAGGAGGATTTATTTCCACATGGCAGGATACGTGGGAACAGAAAACATGGAACACTGCGTTTGCTTCTGTTTTGCCAGAGAATAGTCTGTGGCACGATCTGCAGACGGCAGGACAGAATTGCGGCATTATGGCGTTTGTGCCCGGGGAGGACGAGGCAGTGTGCGTGGTAGACGGCGATGATTCAGAGTGGTCAAAAGAGGATCAGGTTGTGGACAGCCCGGAGGGATTCGCGCTCTCTGTCAAGTATGATGCAGAAGGGATCTATCTTTTGATACAGGGGGAAGAACTGTCAGACAGACGCCTGTATGTGCCGATCGACACCTTACAGGAAAGAGGGGCGGCTGTTTATTCGGACGAGGATGGGAAGGATATCTTCTTTGACAGGGAAGCAGATTTTTTGCTGTGTGTGGACGGGGAGACAGACAGCAGGCTGCTGGTACATGAGTTTTCAGATGCGGCACGCATCAATTTTATGGAGGAAGTAGACGGCAGAAATCCATTTATCCATACACCCAGGGACGACAGCAGTGTATTTTATGAGAGCCGTATGGTGGTGGAGAAACCGTTGGATCTGGAGCGCAGGATAGATCTGCGGCTCCAGATGGCGGCGGGCTGGATCCCGGACGATATTCTGGATGTATATTCGTTGGAATTTTATGACACAGGGCATCTGGTTCATGGCAACGGAAATCCGCAGTCACCAGAGTATCATTCGCTGACAGACATTTGTTTTGGAGAAGATCGGGTGGAGATACGTCTGCCCTGGCTGATGCTCAATTTTTCAAATCCCTCTGCAATGCAGATCCACGGTGACTACTATGATTACTATGGTGTTAAGTCGCAGGAGATCACACAGCTTTGGATTGGGGTCGGGGAAGAGGGTGCAGCCTCTCCTGTTTCCATGCAGCCAGTATCCATGAAAGGCTGGGGCAGAGCCGTACCCTGCCATGAGCGATTAAAAGAATCTTACTATATCATACAGGACAAATGGAGAGAAGACAAATGAGAACGCTCAATATCAACTACATCATATACTTTTACATGTTTATCTGTCTCACACTCCTTTTTTTCAATATCGCATACATTTTTTATATGAAGATCAGGCAGTTTGTGCAGGATGGTCGATCCAGGCGCTGGAAGACTGAGCTCGAGCGTATCTGGAACGAAGAGGAATGTACAGACCGGATGCTGCGTCAGCACAGACGGATGCTGCGCAGGAAACTGAAAAGGACGGATCAGCTGATCGCATACAACAATGTGATGGAGCGTTGTCTCGGGGAGGGTGTTGTCTCGGATTATCTGAGGGACTGCTATGATGATTTTCTGGTTCTGGCGGCGGAATACGGCACCAGAAGCGCTATGGAGAAAGCATTTTTTGCGTATGTGATCTCGCTGTATCATCCTTATATGGGAACGTTCAGAAAACAGATGGTGAATATCCTCCTCAAATATATGGACAATGCTACTGTTTACTGTCGCGAGAACGTGCTGCATGCCCTGTATTCTATAGGGGACGCGGTGGCGGTGGAGCATGCTTTTGCATTTTTGGACAACAGGGGATTGTACCACAGTTCGAAGCTGATTTCAGACGGACTGATGACGTACAGGGGAGATAAGGAAGAGCTGGCATGGCGGCTTTGGAGGAACTGTCACATGTGGAACGAGTCGCTGGTGATCGCTGTGATCCAGTTCGTCACACAATTGGAAGCGGATTTTTCAGCAGAATTTTTCAGGGAGCTGCAGAGGGAAGGGACATCGATCGAGCAGCGGTTTGCGTATATCCGATATTTTCAGCGCCATGTAAAGCCTGAATTGAAGGGATTTCTCATCAGTTGTCTGGAACAGTATGACAGGGCTAACAATTATCTGGCGATTGCAGCGAGCACGGCGCTTGGCAGTTATCCGGGGGATGATACAAGGCAGGCGCTTGAACAGGCGCTGCGGAGCAGAAACTGGTATGTCAGGAAGAATTCAGCCATTTCTCTGATCCACATCGGAATTCCGGAGACGGAACTGGAACGGATTTACGGGCGCAGTGACCGCTATGGAAAAGAAATATTGGAATATGTGGCAGGAATACAGTTTGGCGCGTCATAGGGAGGGGAGCACATGACACAGTTTATGGAATATTTTTTTACTGGTACGGGGATTTTCTTTTTGATCTATCTTCTACTGTATGCGTCGTATCTCTTTGCGTCTGTGACAGTCGGGGGATTTCGGCTGTACAAGCTCGAAAAGATGGCACAGATCAAAAACGAACTGAAACATGAATTTTATTTTCCTGTGTCGATCCTCGTGCCGGCATACAACGAGGAAGTTACGATCATAGACAGTGTAGAGTCTCTCCTGAATCTGAAATACAGGTTATACGAGATCATCGTGATCGATGATGGTTCCGCGGATCGGACAACGGAATTGATGGTCGATCACTTTCAGATGAAAAAAGTGAGCAGACCGATCCGCCGTATGGTAGACTGCGAGATGCAGGAAGCGATCTACGAATGCAGGGTGAAAAATATAAAGATTACACTGATACGGAAGAAGAACGGCGGCAAAGGGGATGCGCTCAACATGGGGATCAATGCAGCGGAGTATCCCTATTTCCTGTGTATGGATGCGGATTCCATGCTGCAGAGCGATTCCATAGAGCGGATCGTCCAGCCGATCATGGAAGACGACGATGTCGTTGCGGTGGGAGGCCTGATCCGAATTGCCCAGTGCGTATCGATCGAAAATGGAGAGATCTTAGGTTATCATCTGCCGTGGAACCTGCTATTGAGTCTGCAGGCGATGGAGTATGACCGGTCTTTTCTGGCTTCCAGGATCCTGCTCGACAGCTTTAACGGCAATCTGATCATATCAGGAGCCTTTGGACTGTTCAAAAAAGATGTGGTAGCAGCGGCAGGCGGATATGACAGACAGACATTGGGGGAGGATATGGAGCTTGTTGTAAAGCTTCATGCATTCTGCAGAAATAATAATATGAAATATGCGATACGATACGAGCCCAATGCCATATGCTGGAGTCAGGCTCCGTCCTCCTTTAAGGATCTCAGGTCGCAGAGGAGGAGATGGCATCTGGGTCTTTTCCAGTGCATGACGAAATACAGGCACTTGTTCCTGAACAGACATTACGGACTGCTTGGGACAGTTTCCTATATTTATTATCTGATCTATGAGCTCTGGTCTCCTGTCATTGAACTTTTCGGTCTTTTTACGGTGGCTCTGGCTGCCCTGCTCGGAAGACTGAATACGGGATTTATGCTGAAGTTATATATACTCTATGCGGTTTATGGGGTGATATTGACGATGACCGCTTTTTTTCAGAGGATTTATTCACAGAATGTCAGAATCAGTGTGGGAGATGTATTCAAAGCGTGTGTAATGTGTGTGATAGAAAATGTTTTCTTTCGGTTTCTGCTGGACTTTATTCGCTGTACTGCGTTTATCGGATATAAGGAGCATAAACTGGCGTGGGGGAAGATTAAGAGAAGCAGGCAGTTTGAGAATACATAAACAAACGTATATTTGCTGAAATGTAAAAACTCGCACTTGTTTTGGCATCCTGCATATGGTAAGGTTATTCAAACGAGTGATTTATTCTCAAAAATATTTAAAATCATCTTGACAATTGCGAACAGATGTTTTAAAGTATATATAGACTAAAACATTCGTTCTAGGGCGCTGCCAGGCACGCTCTACAGTTTGAATAACAGACCTCAGGAGTCTAGAATAAAAGGAGTAATCACATGGAAAAAGAAGAAAAACTCAAAGCATTGGACGCCGCGCTGGCACAGATCGAGAAACAGTATGGCAAGGGAGCAGTCATGAAGCTGGGGGATCCCAGTGCGCAGATGAACGTGGAGACGATCCCGACGGGGTCGCTGAGCCTTGACATCGCCTTGGGACTCGGCGGGATCCCCAAGGGAAGGATCGTGGAGATCTATGGACCGGAGTCTTCCGGTAAGACGACAGTCACGCTCCACATGGTCGCGGAAGTGCAGAAGAGAGGCGGGATCGCCGGATTTATCGACGCGGAGCATGCCCTCGATCCGGTCTATGCGAAAAATATCGGTGTCGATGTGGATAATCTGTACATATCGCAGCCCGACAACGGCGAGCAGGCGCTCGAGATCACAGAGACGATGGTGCGCTCCGGCGCGATTGATATCGTGGTCGTCGACTCCGTGGCGGCGCTTGTTCCAAAGGCGGAGATCGACGGGGATATGGGAGACTCGCATGTGGGGCTGCAGGCGCGTCTGATGTCGCAGGCGCTGCGCAAGCTGACAGCTGCCATCAACAGATCCAACTGTGTCGTGGTCTTTATCAACCAGCTCCGCGAGAAAGTCGGCGTGATGTTCGGAAACCCGGAGACGACGACAGGAGGGCGCGCGTTGAAGTTCTACTCGTCAGTCCGCCTGGATGTCAGGAGGATCGAGTCGCTCAAGCAGAGCGGCGAGGTGACGGGCAACAGGACGAGGGTCAAGGTTGTCAAGAACAAGATCGCGCCGCCGTTCAAGGAGGCAGAGTTTGACATCATGTTCGGCGAGGGGATCTCTGTGGTGGGGGATATCCTCGATCTTGCCGCGTCCCAGAATATCATCGTGAAGAGCGGTGCGTGGTATGCCTACGACGGAAGCAAGATCGGACAGGGGCGTGAGAATGCCAAGCAGTATCTGAAGGATAACCCCGAGACCTGCAAAGAGATCGAAAATAAAGTGCGCGAGCACTTCGGACTGCAGGGTGGCGTGCCGGCGCCGGAGACAGCCGCGCAGACGGAGATCAGAGGAAAGACAAAATCACCGGTGAAATCCGCGGCGGATAAGGCGGAGAGCGCAGAGACAGCCGCGCAGACGGGCAGCGGGCAATGATTGTCACGGATATTGCGGAGATCTCAAAGACAAAAGTCAGGGTATGCGTCGATGACGCTGTCAGCTTTGCCCTGTATAAGAGCGAGGTGAGAAAGTATGCGGTCAAAAAGGACACGGAACTTTCCCAGGAAACGTATGACACGATCATGGGCGAAGTGCTGCTAAAGCGGGCAAAGCTCAGGTGCATGAATTTGTTAAAGAGCAGGGACTATACAAAACACCAGCTTGAGACAAAGCTGAAACAGGGTTTTTATCCCGGGGAGATCATCGAGGCGGCGGTTGCGTACGTGATCTCCTATGGGTATGTCGATGACATCAGGTACGCTGCATCCTATATCGGATGCGCAGGCAGATCCAGGAGCAGACGGCAGATCGAAAACGACCTCATGCGGAAAGGGATATCGGCAGAAGACATCAGGCAGGCGTGGTCACAGTGCGTCGGGGAGGACAGCATTGCAGAGGAGGAAGCGATCCGCAGGCTTCTTGAGAAAAAGCGTTTTGACAGACAGAATGCAACGTATCAGGAGTGCCGGAAGATGGTTGGCTTTCTGTATCGCAGAGGATTTGAACTTGACAGGATCTACAGGGTGATCGGGCAGGATGGAGAATGTTACTGAATACAGTTATCAGTTACAGTTCAGCCCAGGACTTCGCACTGCGCTGCGAAGTCCGTGAGAAAGCATAGCGACCTAGATGCATCAAGCCAACCGCGAAGCGGTTTTTGCATGGCTTGATGCCTGTAACAGGAAGCCGGAGGCTGAACTGTTACAGTTGTTGATAAAGTGCTTGACATCGTCTTGTTAAAAGAGTAAAATTAATATGTTGTAGTATCTGCATAGATACATTTAGATACAATATAGTGACTATTCGGAACACTTTATAGATTTCAGCGCCAAGACCGCAGAGTTGCGAGTATTGGTTTTCATGCACACGGATGCGGAGCTGTCCGGATCCGGCGCGACGAGCAGGAAACTGTGGAGGCACTGAACAGTTGCACAATGAAAATTTAATAAGGAGGTGCTCCTGTACATGCTATACGTATTAGAGGCAGTTATCATCATTGCCGTATGTGTAGCGGGTTGCTTCTTCGCATTTTCAAATTACAAGAAAAACGTAGAGACTACAATTGGAAATGCAGAGGATAAGGCGAGGGAGATTGTCGATGAAGCTCTCAAAACTGCCGAGACGAAAAAGCGCGAGGGACTTCTTGAGATTAAGGAGGAATCCATTAAGACCAGGAACGAGCTCGACAAGGAGATCAAGGAGCGCAGGGCGGAGGCTCAGCGCTATGAGAGACGTGTTCAGCAGAAGGAAGAAAGCATCGACAAGAAGGCGGAAGCGATCGAGAGGAAAGAAGCCGGACTTGTCAAGCGTGAAGAAGAACTCGCGAAACAGAGCGCAATTATTGCAAGACTAAACGAAGAGCGGATACAGGAACTGGAGCGAATTTCAGGATTAACCTCTGAACAGGCAAAAGAGCATTTATTAAAAATTGTTGAAGACGAAGTAAAACATGAAACAGCAGTGATGGTGAAAGAACTGGAAAGCAGGGCAAAAGAAGAAGCTGATAAGAAGGCAAAAGAGTATGTTGTCACAGCGATTCAGAAATGCGCGGCAGACCATGTATCTGAGACGACGATCTCCGTCGTACAGCTTCCAAATGACGAGATGAAGGGCAGGATCATCGGCAGGGAAGGGCGTAATATCAGGACGCTCGAGACGCTCACGGGCGTGGAGCTGATCATCGATGATACGCCGGAAGCAGTCATTCTTTCAGGCTTTGATCCGATCCGGAGAGAAGTGGCAAGGATTGCGCTCGAGAAGCTGATCGTTGACGGGCGGATCCATCCGGCAAGGATTGAGGAGATGGTCGAGAAGGCACAGAGAGAGGTCGAGATCATGATCAAGGAGGAAGGCGAGGCGGCGACACTCGAGGTTGGCGTGCACGGTATTCATCCGGAGCTTGTGAAGCTTTTGGGCAAGATGAAGTTTCGAACGAGCTATGGTCAGAACGCGTTGAAGCACTCGATCGAGGTGGCGCACCTTACAGGGCTGCTCGCTGCTGAGATGGGGCTCGATGTCAGAATGGCAAAGAGAGCCGGTCTGCTGCATGACATTGGCAAGGCAGTAGATCATGAGATGGAAGGGTCACACATACAGTTGGGTGCTGAACTGTGCAGAAAGTACAAGGAATCATCGATTGTCATCAATGCTGTAGAGTCGCATCACGGTGATGTGGAGGCGCAGTCATTGATTGCCTGTCTGGTGCAGGCGGCTGATACGATATCGGCTGCAAGACCGGGGGCAAGACGTGAAACTCTCGAAACATATACAACCAGATTAAAACAATTAGAAGAAATAACCAACAATTTTAAAGGTGTCGATAAATCTTTTGCTATTCAGGCGGGTAGAGAGGTTCGTGTTATGGTAGTTCCTGAGCAGATTAATGATGCTGACATGGTGTTGCTGGCACGCGATATTTCCAAGCAGATCGAAGCAGAGCTTGAATATCCGGGACAGATCAAGATCAATGTCATCAGGGAATCTCGTGTCGTTGAGTATGCGAAATAATTCAAAATGCTTACCGCCAAGACTTGTAAGTTCACAAGCCTTGGCGGTTTTCTTATGCACACGGGCACCCCGAGGAAGCATGTCAGCAGAAGCTGACGGGCAGGGGGCATCAGGCTCCATCGGACAGGGATCCGGATTCAAAAATAAGTGGAGGTTTCAAATGAAAAACGAGGAAAATATGAAAATAACCCGTGCCAGGCGGGAACTGCAGTGTGAGGGTGCGATCACAAAATATTACAAAGACACGGTGGTTCTTCCGGACGGCAGGACAGAGAAGTATGACTTTGTGGGACATAACGGTGCAGCCGCGGCAGTCGGCGTGCTCCCGGACAGAAGGCTCGTCATGGTCAGGCAGTACAGAAACGCGCTCGACAGGTTTACGCTCGAGATCCCTGCAGGCGGCTTAAATCCCGATGAGCCGACGATTGACGCGGCGGCGAGGGAGCTGGAGGAGGAGACCGGATATCGGTGCGGTAAGATCGAGAAACTGATCACGATCCGCACAACAGTGGCGTTCTGCAATGAGAAGATCGATATATATCTGGCGACAGACCTCACAGAGACAGCGCAGCATCTCGATGAGGATGAGTATGTGAAGATAGAGCTTCACACGATGGAGGAGCTTGAAGCGATGATATACGACGGGACGATCGAGGATGCCAAGACAATAGCATCTGTTCTGGCGTACAAAAACAAATATTTGGGATGAATATGTGCGCCGGAAAACTCATATATTGAAATAAGCAGAGATCGTATGGGTGAAATGGTGGATGAACAGATTTGATGCGGGAGGACAGAGCGGGAAGACGGCAGCTGGCAGTGCAGGTTCGGAGCCGTCCGGTCAGAATGCGGCGCAGGCGGCACAGGATCAGGATGCATATATCGATTACAGGAAGTTTCATTATAAAAATACGATACCCGACAACAGGGTGCTTGTATTTCTTACAGGATTTTGTGCGGGTATGGTATTTTTTTATTTGACCGGGGGAAAAAATGCCGGTGAGGGAAGCATGCTGGACGGTGAGCATCTGGCGTTGCTGCAGGATTTCGAGGTGAACAGGCTGGGGCTTTTTGAGTACGTCGCAGGCGTGCGGCTCAGACAGTTCCTGTTCTGTGTGATCTGCGCACTGAGCAGTGTGGGCGGTCTGATGGCGTACTCCATCATGGGGCTGTGCGGATTTGAGGTCGGGCTGCTCATTTTTACACTCGTATACCAGTACAGCATGAAAGGGATCCTGCTGACATTCTCCATGATTCTGCCGCAGGGGATTTTTTACGCCATCCTCTTTCTGATCATATTCCGCAAGTACTGGACGAGTGACAAAAAAAGTTGTCATAATGAGGTGACTGTAAAAAGTGAGCGGCATCGTCAGAGATTGGACAGGATTAAAACTGTTGTTCTGGGAACCCTGATGTTCTGCATCGGAATCCTGAGTGAAGTGTATATCAATCCCGAGATCATGCGGAAAATAACACTGTTGTTTAGCTGATTGATGATCGGAAAAAAGGTGTATTGAATATGATTTGGAACAAAAGGACAGAGTTTTTCGAAAATTGGTTAAAATAATTTTAAATTTTCTGAAAAAACATTTGATTTTATGTAAAATACAATATATAATAGGAGTAGGCATAAGGGGTAAATCAAATCTTTATGAGGAGGTTTTTCAAAATTTATGGAAAGAGAAATTGATAATTTTATTTCTTATTTACATAATATAAAGAAAACTTCGAATAATACTGAATTATCATACAAGAGGGATTTAGGTAAGCTGCGCCAGTATTTAGAAGAAAGGGATATCGTTGATGTGAATGAGATCACATCGGAGATCCTGAAATCCTATATTGTGTATTTAGGTGACAATCATTTTGCAGCTGCAACCATATCCAGAAATGTCGCTTCTATAAAAGCTTTCTTTCACTATCTGTGCAAGGAGGGCGTTGTGGAAAAAGATGTATCTGATGGGTTGAAGGCTCCGAAGATTGAGAAGAAGATGCCTGAGATTCTGACTCCGGAGGAGGTTATATGGCTTCTGGAGCAGCCAAAGGGAGATACTCCCAAAGAGATTCGCGATAAAGCGATGTTAGAGCTTTTATACGCGACAGGAATTCGCGTGACGGAACTGATTACCCTAAAGGTTTCCGATGTGAATATGCAGATGGGCTTTATCATCTGCAGGGACGGCAGCAGAGAGAGGGTGATCCCCTTTGGTGCCGCTGCAAAGAAGGCAATGACAAATTATCTTGAGAAGGCGCGTGATGTAATGCTGTTTGATCTGCACTCGGAGATTTTGTTTGTGAACTGTTCGGGACAGCCGATGAGTAGACAAGGTTTCTGGAAGCTGATCAAATATTATGCAAAGAAAGCCGGTATTATAGCTGATATCACACCGCATACGCTCCGCCATTCTTTTGCTGCGCATCTGGTGGAGAATGGTGCGGACTTGAGGAGCGTTCAGGAAATGCTCGGTCATTCTGACATTTCGACGACACAGGTATATACGAACCTGACACACAACCGGATCAGGGAAGTGTACGCCAAGGCGCATCCAAGAGGATAAGATTGCATAAAAAACGCAAGCCGCAGGCTTGCGTTTTTTATGTGCAGATCCGTGCGGAGGAAAAATGTCAGGGTTCAGATAAAATCTGCGATCCTGTAGATCAAATCCTCCGTATCTTTCCAGCCAAGACAGGGATCCGTGATGGATTTTCCATAGATGTGCTCACCGATTTTCTGGCAGCCTTCCTTGATATAGCTCTCAACCATGACACCCTTTACGAGATTTGCCAGTTCGCCGTTGTTTCTGCGGGAGTGCATGACCTCGTGAACGATCCGGATCTGTTCCCGGAACTGCTTGTTGGAATTGCTGTGGTTCGCATCTACGATGCACGCGGGATTGACCAGGTCGCGCTCGTTGTATTTTTCCAGCAGGCGGATGAGATCCTCGTAGTGATAGTTCGGGATGTTGCTGCCATGCTTGTTGACCGCGCCGCGCAGTATCGTGTGGGCGAGGGGGTTTCCTGTCGTGTTGACTTCCCAGCCGCGGTAGATGAAGGGGTGGGGATGCTGCGCCGCGTACACGGAGTTGAGCATGACGCTGAAATCACCGCTTGTCGGATTTTTCATCCCGGCAGGCACATCGAAGCCGCTGACGACAAGGCGGTGCTGCTGATCCTCCACGGAGCGCGCGCCGATCGCCACGTAGGAGAGGATGTCGGACACATATCCCCAGTTTTCGGGGTAGAGCATCTCGTCGGCAGCTGTCAGCTCGGACTCCGCCATGATGCGCAGCTGCATTTTTCTCATTGCGATGATGCCCTTTAGGAAGTCGGTTTCCTTTTCCGGATCCGGCTGATGTACGATGCCCTTGTAGCCGTCGCCTGTCGTCCTTGGCTTGTTGGTGTACACCCGTGGGATGAGGATCAGTTTGTCATTGACCTTCTCGTTGATCCTGGCAAGTCTCGAGACATACTCGCAGACAGCGTCCTCGTTGTCGGCGGAACAGGGGCCTATGATCACAAGGAACTTGTCCGACCTGCCTGTAAACACATCGCTGATCGCCTGATCCCTCTTTTCCTTTAACGCCTGCATCGCGTCAGGGACAGGAAATTCCTCCCTGATCTGATCCGGCGTGGGCAGTTTTTTTATAAATTCAAAACTCATTGTCTTGCTCCTTTCGTATTTTGGGACAGCCCGTGAAAGGCTGCCGCTACCCCTTATCATATAACAAATAGCGTTTTAAGGCAAGGATTATTAGCAGATCAAACAGGACCTGGCTGATCAGTGTGCCGTAAATATAGCCCGAAAATCCGATCGAAGGGACAGATAGGAACACAAACACGAGCCGCAGCAGGATGCTGGACAGGTTAAAGAGGAAGGTGATCCCCGTCTTGCCCAGCCCGTGGAGGATGCTGCAGAGCGTGCCCGACATATACAGGAACGGGCAGACAAACGAGAGCGCGCGGATCTGGCTGGCGGCGATATCGCTGTCAAAGAGGGCTTTTCCGAGAAAATCCGCGAAAGTGAAGAAAAACAGAAAGCATGCCATGCCGAGCAGGAAGCAGAGACCGATAGTCAGATAGATGGTTTTCTGTATCCGTTTGGTGTTGCCCTGTGCCTGTGCCTCCGATACGGATGGGAGCAGAAGGGAGGCGACAGAACCGGTAAAAGCGCAGGGAAACATGATGAGCGGGATCGCCATCCCGGAGAAGACGCCGTATATGGACAGGGCGTCGGAGGAGGAGTGCCCGCTGACAACAAGCATTTTGGGGAGCTGTATCGTCTCGATGGTGGAGATAAAGCTGATGCATATCCTGTTCAGGCTGATGGGAAACGCCAGTGACAGGAGAGCGATCCCCTTGCGGCAGGAGACGGACTTGTGCAGGGGGAACTCCGCGTGATCCGGCTTGAGCGCGAGCATGAAGCACGAAAAAGCCGCCGAGAAAAATTCACCGACAAGAAGACCTACGCAGATATAAGACAATGACACGTTCAAACCTGCCTCCACGGAGAGCCGGAACAGGATGTAGACAGTCAGTACACGGCAGGACTGTTCGATGATCATGGAGCATGCGGGGATCGCTGCCTTTTTCCTGCCGTAGAAAAAGCCGTTGATGCAGGAGTGTACTGTGGCGAGCGGGAAGGACAGGGCGCTGATGCGCAGCAGGGGGATGCAGCGCCGCTCACCGATGATGCTGGCTGCGATAAAGGGAGCCTGGGTAAAGACGATGTACGCCATGGAGCCTGAGAGCAGTACGGAGACTGCGATCCCGGTAAAGAGATAGCTGTACGCCTCGGCTGTCTTGTCCTTGTGGGACGCGGCGACAAAACGGGTGATAGCATTCTGTATACCGGAAGTACACACGGCGTGCACGATCATCATGACAGGGGATATGAGCCCGAAGATCCCGAGACTCTCCTCGTTGAAAACGCGCGACAAAAAAATGCGGTAGAAGAAACCGATGAATTTGGTGACGATCCCGGCGGCAGTCAGAAAGAATGCGCCAGTGATGATGGGATTTTTCAGATATTTCGGGGTGAGATAACGGCGAAGCTTTTTTGCAGAACAATTAAAATGCATACAAGGACTCCATCACATTCGCTTTTTATAATCTATGGAAAATTTTTACAAATATGTCTCCTGCACCCGATTTGCGTCAGGAAAAAAGCGAAAGCGAGTGATGAAGAAAAGATCGGGGCGCGTCCGCGGACATTGACAGGAACAGGGCAGAATGATATCATCAAACAGGATCTCGGAACGTGAACATGCATCATACATATCATGAACAGGTTATAGAGAAGATGCTATGCAGAAAAATATTATTTAGAAATATATATAGAAAGTGGAAAGGCAGGGAAAGGATCGGTATGAAAGAAAAGGTAGTAGTCGGGCTGTCCGGCGGTGTGGACTCGTCGGTGGCAGCGTACCTGTTAAAGAGACAGGGATATGATGTCATGGGTGTGACCATGCAGATCTGGCAGGAGGAGGAACAGGAGGCGGCTGCGGAGAACGGCGGCTGCTGCGGACTGAGCGCTGTGGATGATGCGAGGAGAGTGGCGGCTGCGCTCGACATACCGTACTATGTGCTGAACTTTAAGAGCGCGTTCCGCGATCATGTGATCAACCCGTTTGTGGAGGATTACCTGCACGGGCGGACCCCCAATCCCTGTATCCTGTGCAACAGGTACGTGAAGTGGGAGGCGCTGCTTGGGCGGAGCGTGGAGCTGGGGGCAGACTACATCGCTACCGGACACTATGCGCGGATCATGCGCCTGGAAAACGGCAGGTATGCGGTGCGCAATTCGGTCACAGCCCGGAAGGACCAGACGTATGCGCTGTACAGTCTCACACAGTACCAGCTTGCGCACACGCTGATGCCGGTCGGGGAGTATGAGAAGGATGAGATCCGGGCGATCGCGCAGACACTTGGACTCCCTGTAGCTGCCAAGCCGGACAGTCAGGATATCTGTTTTGTGCCGGACAACGACTACGCGGCGGTCGTTCGGAGAGAGACGCCGGCGGACAGGCTGCCTGCGCCCGGGAATTTTGTCACTGCGTCCGGTGAAATATTAGGACAGCACAGAGGGATCATACACTACACGGTAGGACAGCGCAAGGGTCTGAACCTCGCGATGGGGCACCCAGTCTTTGTGACAGCGATCAGACCGGAGACCAACGAGGTGGTGATCGGGGAGGCGGAGGACGTCTTCACGGATTCCCTCGTGTGCGGCGATCTGAATCTCATGGCGGTCGAGGACATAGCGGAGCCGATGGAAGTGACGGCAAAGATCCGCTATTCCCATGCGGGGGAGGCCTGTGTGATCGAGAAATTGCCGGGCGGACAGATCAAATGCAGCTTTAAAAAGCCTGTCAGGGCTGTGACACCCGGACAGGCGGTCGTATTTTACCAGGATGACCATGTGCTCGGCGGAGGGACGATCCTCTGACGGCAATACACATGCTAAAAAGAGAGCTCCTTACAGTTTAAGATACTCCGGCATGCGCGACTGGAAGATACAGTAATATCGGAAACCGCAGGCTTTTAACAGATCACATGCCTCGTCAAAGTGTGAGGCGATATCCACCGGTGTGTGGGCGTCGGAGCCGATCGTGATGATCTCGCCGCCAAGTTCGCGGTAGCGCCTTATAATATCCGCGCAGGGGTTGGGCTGTCCGAGCCCGGTGCGCAGTCCGTTCGTGTTGAGCTCGATCCCTTTCCCGTTTTCGATCAGGTGTGTCAGGATCTGGTCGAAAATGTCGGCGTGTTTCGCGTAGGTATATTTTTCGTTTTTGGTCGGACCGTACCGCACCACATAGTCGAGATGGCCATACACGTCGAAATACGGGAGCGATCTTGCGCATTCCAGGATCGTCTGGAAGTACTCCCGGTGCGCCTCCTCCTCGCTGCGCCCCTCAAAAAAGGAGGGATAATACGGATCCCTGCGGTTGCACAGATGGGAGGAGCCTATGATGAAGTCAAAGTCGTGGGACTTGGTATACACGGCGAGCGCGCGCTTCAAGTGCGTCTGCAGCCCCAGCTCCACGCCGAACCCGACTGTGATCTGATCCTTGTATTTTTCCCGGAGCTTCAAGAGCTCATACAGATAGGAGTCCGTGTTGAGCTCAAAGAGACCCTCCTCGCCGGGCGCATAGACATAATCGGGGTCGTAATGCTCCGTGATGCAGATGTGTGTCAATCCGAGAGCGACCGCCTTTTGGATCACTTCCTCCATCGGCGCGTCACTGTCCCCGGAGAAGCTGGTGTGGATGTGGTAGTCCGCCTTTATTGCCATATAGAGCCTCCTTTACGGTACTGCAGCCTCCCGGAATCTCCCGCCGCACCTGCATCGCGGCGGATTCTTTTTGCGGTGACAGGTACAGGGAGACTCCGGGAGTTGTTTGATTGTATTGTCAGATATAATTTTCAGTCTACCACAGAACGGAGAAAAATAACATATAAAAACGTGTTCAATTCAAAATATATTGGCAGGTAGAGTGTGTTTATAAATAATTTATAGATGTTTTTTCGTTTTTTTCAAAATATGTCTTGAATTTTATGGGATAATTAGGTAAAATAAATTTGTTGATAAAATTTTGTCAATCATTTTACACAATATGCCGAATTGCTCTGTTTTTTCGACAGTTCATCTGTACAAAAATCGCTAAAATATCTGAGGCGGGGCTGCGGCTGTGTGGATTGTTGACAAGATAAAGATGATAAAATAATATTATCTATTTTAGGAGGAAAATGACATGGCAGTAAGAGTAGCAATTAATGGTTTTGGCCGTATTGGTCGTCTTGCATTCAGACAGATGTTCAATGCAGAGGGATATGAAGTCGTGGCAATCAATGACTTGACAAGCCCTAAGATGTTAGCACACTTGTTAAAGTATGATTCTTCACAGGGAAAGTATGCTTTGGCTGACACGGTTACGGCAGGAGAGGACACGATCACTGTTGACGGTAAGACACTGAAGATCTACAAAGAGCCCGATGCAAACAACTGCCCTTGGGGAGAGTTAAAGGTTGACGTTGTGTTGGAGTGCTCAGGATTCTACACAAGCAAGGATAAGGCACAGGCACACATCAACGCTGGTGCCCGCAAAGTTGTTATCTCTGCTCCGGCTGGAAATGATCTTCCTACAATCGTTTACAATGTAAATCACGAGACATTAAAGGCATCAGACACGATCATCTCTGCTGCTTCCTGCACAACAAACTGCCTGGCTCCGATGGCTAAGGCTCTCAATGATCTGGCAGGCATCAAGTCCGGTATCATGAGCACGATCCATGCTTACACAGGCGACCAGATGATCCTTGACGGACCTCAGAGAAAGGGCGATCTGAGAAGAAGCCGCGCAGGCGCAGTCAACATCGTTCCGAATTCAACAGGCGCAGCAAAGGCAATTGGTCTGGTTATTCCTGAGTTGAACGGCAAGCTGATCGGTTCTGCACAGCGCGTACCGACACCGACAGGCTCCACAACGATCCTCGTGGCAACTGTTGAGAAATCTGTGACAAAGGAAGAGATCAACGCAGCTATGAAGGCAGCAGCTACAGAGTCATTCGGCTACAACGAGGATGAGATCGTATCTTCCGATATCGTTGGCAGCACATATGGTTCTATCTTTGATGCGACACAGACAATGGTTGGCGCTGACAATCTGGTACAGGTTGTATCATGGTATGACAATGAAAACAGCTACACATCTCAGATGGTAAGGACGATCAAGTACTTCTCTGAGCTGGTATAAGCAGGTGCTCTAGTCAATAAAAAGACCTATTCAAGGTCCGGTCTTATGGACCGGACCTTTTTACAATTATTTAAAAGGAGAATGTTAAAATGGGATTGAACAAGAAATCAGTAGATGATATCAATGCAAAGGGAAAGAGAGTGCTCGTGAGATGCGATTTCAATGTACCGCTCAAGAACGGCGAGATCACGGACGAGACACGTATCGTGGCTGCGCTCCCCACGATCAATAAGCTGGTGCAGGATGGCGGAAAGGTGATCCTCTGCTCTCATCTTGGAAAGGTTAAGAACGGCCCCAACGAGGGTGAGTCCTTGGCTCCGGTTGCAAAGAGGCTTTCGGAGAAGCTTGGCAAGGAAGTGAAGTTCATAGCGGACTACAATGTGACAGGTGCGGACACGACCGCGGCAGTGGAGGCTATGAGTGAGGGAGATGTCATCTTGCTGCAGAATACACGCTTCCGCGGCAAGGAGGAGACAAAGAACGGTGAGGAGTTCAGCAAGGAGCTGGCAGATCTCGCGGATCTGTATGTGTGCGACGCGTTTGGATCATCCCACAGGGCACATGCTTCCGTGGAGGGTGTCACAAAGTTTATCACGGCAAAGGGCGGCGAGAATGCAGTCGGCTATCTGATGCAGAAGGAGATCGATTTCCTCGGCAATGCAGTGGAGAATCCGGTGAGACCGTTCGTTGCGATCCTTGGCGGTGCGAAGGTTGCTGACAAGCTGAACGTCATCAACAACCTGCTGGAGAAGTGCGATACGCTGATCATCGGCGGCGGCATGGCTTTCACATTCCTGAAAGCAAAAGGGTATGAGATCGGCAATTCCCTGGTAGACGACGAGAAACTTGACTACTGCAGGGAGATGATGGAAAAGGCTGAGAAGCTTGGCAAGAAGCTTCTTCTTCCGATCGATACCACGATCGCGGACGGTTTCCCGAATCCGATCGACGCGGAGATCTCTGTGGAAGTCGTAGATGCAGACAAGATCCCGGCTGGAAAAGAGGGGCTTGATATCGGTACAAAGACGGCGGAGCTTTTTGCGGATGCCGTGAAGTCAGCAAAGACAGTTGTGTGGAACGGACCTATGGGTGTGTTTGAGAATCCTACGCTTGCAAAGGGAACGATCGCGGTGGCGAAGGCGCTCGCTGAGACAGAGGCGACTACGATCATCGGCGGCGGCGATTCCGCGGCGGCAGTCAACCAGTTAGGTTTTGCGGACAAGATGAGCCACATTTCCACAGGCGGCGGCGCTTCCCTTGAGTTCCTGGAGGGCAAGGAGCTTCCGGGTGTAGTTGCGGCAGATGACAAGTAAGGGAAGGATTCGGACTGTGGCATCGAATCTTATGGAACAAGGATGATATGATGGAATTTACAGTGGCGGAAATATTGGAGATGCAGAGAAAACTGCAGGAACGGTACCGGAATGTCTGGCGTCCCCTTTCCCCGGAGACCGGACAGAACCAGCTCCTGTGGATGGTCGGGGAGATCGGCGAGGTCATCGATATCGTGAAGAAGAACGGAGGCCGTAACGCAGTGGAAAACCCGGATCTCAAGGCGCATCTTGTGGAAGAAATGACGGATGTGCTGATGTATTACGGAGATGTCATGCTCTGCTACGGTATCTCCGAGGACGAACTGAAACAGGCATATATCCAGAAGTTTGAGAAAAATATGACTCGATGGGAAGCGTAAAAAGAAGCAAGGCAATATAAAATAACGTATGGCTTAGCTCAACAATGATATTGATGTTGAAAAGGAAAGGAAAAGTTACATGGCAAGGAGAAAGATTGTAGCCGGCAACTGGAAGATGAATATGACTCCCAGTGAGGCTGTTAAATTGGTGCATGAGTTAAAGGATCTGGTAAAGTCTGATGATGTTGACGTCGTATACTGCGTGCCGGCGATCGATATCATTCCGGTTGTGGAGGCAGTTAAGGGCACAAACGTGGAAGTCGGCGCTGAGAATATGTATATCGAGGAAAAGGGCGCGTTCACAGGCGAGATCGCGCCGGCAATGCTCGTGGATGCGGGTGTGAAATATGTTATCATCGGACATTCCGAGCGTCGCGATTATTTCAAGGAAGATGACGCTTTCCTCAACAAGAAGGTAGCCAAGGCGTTTGAGCATGGTCTCACGCCGATCCTCTGCTGCGGCGAGTCCCTGGAACAGAGAGAGACAGGTGTCACGATGGACTGGATCAGACTGCAGATCAAGTCCGATCTGGTGGGCATCACAGCGGATCAGGTGAAGAAACTGGTCATCGCTTACGAGCCGATCTGGGCGATCGGAACAGGCAAGACAGCTACGACAGAGCAGGCACAGGAGGTCTGCAAGGGAATCCGCGACTGCATCGCTGAGATGTATGATGCAGCTACCGCTGAGGCGGTCCGCATCCAGTACGGCGGATCCGTGAGTGCGGCAAACGCGGCAGAACTCTTTGCACAGCCGGATATCGACGGCGGTCTTGTGGGCGGAGCGAGCCTGAAAGCTGATTTCGGAAAGATTGTGAATTATAAGTAGTCGGCAATATGCGATGAAGAGCACTAAATACAGGGGGCAAGGCATCTGTATTTAGTGCTTTTGCGATTTCAATAGTTAGAGCGTGAAGGCATCACAGCAGATTGCGGCAGGCACAGCAGACCGCGCGTCGGAATGCCGGAAAAGGGAAAGATTCGATTGAGAAAAACAACTGATTATGGTATGATTTATTAGGAAAGGACTGCATTTTGGTGGATTCGGCGCATATTGGATCCATAAGTATAACAAGTAGAAGGAGAATCATGAGATGGAGTTCAAAATAAACGACAGAGACAAGATTACGATGACGCATACAGGATTGCTGCCGGGGAAGAGCGGAAAAGTCATCCATGTGTGCTTTGAGAGAAAGACCGATGACAGGGACGACTATGCAGAAATCGTGCTGCCGAGCAGGAATGTGGTAAATTCGAGAGGGTTTGACGAGGGAGAACTCGCCCAGCTCCAACTCTACCTCAAAGAACAGGAGAAGAACATCATCAAAAATGCAAAACAGATCAACCATGATCTGATCTTTAAGCTTTGAGGAAATGATGACCAGATGAAAATGATGATACAGAAGTTAGGTAAAGCGGCAGGCACGAATGCGATTTTCATATTGGTGTGTATATTGTTGGTGACAGAGCTGTTAAGTATCAATTGGTATTTTCAGGCGGTATGCGTGGTACTGATAATACTCTGCATTATCATACTCGCGTTTCAGAAGAGCAGGGTATATTCGCTGTGGGACATCAGTGAGGTCAACCAGCGGCAGCGGGATGAGATGCTCATGTATTTCAGCCGCGAATATTTTGAGGTGTATGTGGTCGATCTGGACCAGGGCTCCTATGAGATCATCCGCTCCTCTGAGCGGCATGGCGACTATATCAAGAATCTCACAGGCGATTTCGCGCAGCTGATGGAGATGGCGCTCATCTCCTGGACAAAACCGCCATACAGAGAGAGATTCCAACAACTGCTGGACACGGAGGCGTTGAAGAGACGCTTTGAGTCCGGCGACAAGAAAATAGAGTTTATCTATAAATCATACGATGAGAAGTGGAAAAAGCTCGAGTGCTTTCCGGTTCCCGACTACGGGGACAACAATGAGAAAATGATCTTTGCGCTCAGGGATTACACTGCGGAGATGCAGATCAGGACAAACGAAGTGCTTGCGGCTGAGGCGATGAACGATATCTACACGCTGGTTGCCTTCCGGGATATAGAGGCGGACCGGTACGAGTGCGGCTATCATCGGCTGGAAAATGTGTTGGATTTCCCTGACAAAGGGATTTATTCCGACTGGGTGAAGTTAATATTGGGGTGCATCCATGAGGACGACCGGGAAAAGTTTCTCACAGAACTTTCCGACGAACGGTTTCACAGGGAAGGGCGCGCAGAGTGCGAATACCGGATCTGTGACAAGGAAGGCGAATACCATTATTACCGTCAGTACAATGCGAAGGTAAATGTCGTGTCAGGCCCCAAGATGGTCATACTGATCAGAAATATCGACGAGTTCAAGAAACATGAGATCTGGAAGGCGGAGCAGCTGCAGAAGGAACTGGAAGCAAAGGCGAAGGAACTTGAGATGACAAGGCTGTTGGCGGAGAAGAGCAAGGATCTGGAGAAAGCGCTGCAGCAGGCGGAGAGCGCCAACAATGCCAAGAGCAAGTTCCTCTCAACGATGTCCCACGATCTGAGGACGCCGATGAACGTGATCCTGGGCATGGCGTATATGGCTAGAAAACACATCGATGATGAGGAGGAGGTAGACCGGTGCCTGAACACGATCCTCCTGTCGTCGCAGAACATGCTCGCGCTGATCAACGATGTGCTTGATATGAATAAGATCGAGAGCGGTGTCATAGAAGTGCGCGACAAAAAGGAAGACCTTGTGAAGCTCATCGGGGACATAGAACTGCTGATCCGCAACCGCTGTGAGGAAAATCAACAGATCTTAGTGATCGACTGCGACAGGATCGACCACAGATATGTGTGGATGGACAAGCTCAGAGTGCGCCAGATCATCATCAACCTCCTGTCAAATGCCGTGAAGTACACGCCGGCTTACGGCAGGATCAGTATGGAAGTGATCGAGCAGCCCGGGAGAAGGGAAAAGCAGTGCACGGTCATCTTTATCATACGCGATAACGGCATCGGTATGAGCAGCGATTTTGTGGAGCGTGTCTTTGATCCCTTTGAGCGCGAGAACACAGATCTGTCGGACCGGATAGAAGGGACGGGTCTCGGGATGGCGATCACGAAAAACCTTGTGGATCTCATGCAGGGTCACATCAAGATCGACAGCATGGTCAATGTGGGGACGAAGATAACGGTAGCCCTCCCGTTCATGGTATGCGATGGCGAGGATGAGGGCAGCGAGTCGGCGATCACGGCGGCGAGGGGAAAATATCCCGGAAAACGGATCCTCATTGTCGAGGACAAGCACATCAACATGGAGATCGTGAAAGGTTTTCTGGAGGACACCGGGCTGATCATCGATGAGGCGGCAAACGGCAGGGAAGCTGTCGACATGATAAGGGAATCGGCAGAAGGAACTTACGATCTGGTTTTTATGGATATCAGCATGCCCGTCATGCGAGGTGACGAGGCGGCAATGGAGATCAGAAAGATCGATCGGAAGGACTGCAGGGAGCTGCCGGTCATAGCGATGACGGCAAATGCCCTGGAGAGCGATGTGCGGAATTCATACAAGTGCGGTATGAACGGACATATCTCAAAACCGATCGAGCCGGAGGAGGTATACAAGTGTCTGAACAAATGGCTTATGGGCGGTCAGGCACAGTCATAGAGATGCGGGAGGGAACAGGAGCGTGCGTGCTCTGCCCGAGACAGTGCCGGACGGACAGAGTGCACAGCAGAGGATATTGCGGTGAAAGTGAAAAAGTGAGAGTGGCAAGGGCTTCGCTCCACATGTGGGAGGAGCCCTGCATCAGCGGGCGGACAGGCTCAGGGACTGTTTTCTTCTCAGGATGCCCGTTGAAGTGCGTTTTCTGCCAGAACAGAAGGATCGCGCTGGGCGGCAGCGGGAGGGAGCTCTCGGCGTCGCAGCTGTCCAGGCTGTTTCTCGTGCTGCAGGGGCAAGGGGCGGAAAACATCAATCTGGTGACACCGACACATTTTGTCCCGCAGATCGCAGTGGCGCTGGGGATGTCCAGGTCAGCGGGACTTTCTGTCCCTGTCGTGTACAACACATCCGCCTACGAACAGGTGGAGACCGTGCGGATGCTCGAGGGGCTTGTCGATATCTATATTCCCGACCTGAAATATCACAGCAGCGAGCTGTCGGCACGCTATTCCAATGCGCCGGACTATTTCGAGCGCGCATCCCTTGCGATCGCGGAGATGGCACGTCAGGTGGGGGCGCCCGTATTTGAAGGACAGAGTTTCGGCGAGAAAATGTTGAGGCGCGGCGTGATCGTCAGACATATGGTCATGCCCGGGCATGTCCGGGATTCCATGGAAGTCATCAAGTATCTGTATGATACCTACAGGGACGGCATTTACATGAGTATCATGAACCAGTATACACCGCCCGCCGGTTTGGATGGCTATCCCGAGATCAGCAGGCGGGTGACGCGCAGGGAGTACAGCAAGGTGGTTGACTATGCGATCGGATTGGGCGTTGAAAACGCCTTTGTGCAGGAGGGCAATACCGCAGAGGAAAGTTTCATCCCTGATTTTGAGGATGAGCAGTTTTTAAAGGAGGTTTAGCGATGTATCAGAATTATATATTTGATTTGTATGGGACACTGATCGATATCCACACGGATGAATACAGCAAGAATTTTTTCAAGAAGTATGCGAAATGGCTCAGAAAACAGGGCTTTCATTTTGAGTGGAAACTTTTTTACGGTCTGTATACTTCCACGGAGAGGGCGTACAGGGAGAGAGCGGAGAAGAGCAGCGGATTTGCGAATCCTGAGATTCAGATAGAGGATGTGTTCCGCGAGGTATTTGCCGCGAACGGATATGAGATCTCGGATGAGCAGACGGCGTATCTCTGCGCCGGCTTCCGGCGAATCTCGCTCGTCTATCTGTGCCTTTTCCCGGATACACTTGCGTGTCTTGAGGGGCTGAAAAAGGCGGGAAAGAAGATCTATCTGCTGTCCAACGCACAGAGAAGCTTCACCTGGCAGGAACTGGAGCTGACAGGGCTGCTCCCCTATTTTGACGGAATACTGATCTCCTCCGACGAGCGGTGCATGAAGCCTGATCCGGCATTTTACAACAGGTGCTGCGAGCGGTATCAGCTCGACAAGAAGCAGTCCGTCATGATCGGAAATGAGCTGCGGTCTGATATGGCAGGTGCGAAGGCGGCTGGGATCGACGGCTTTTATATCAACCGCAGCCCGGTCTTTCACGGGGAGAGCGAGCCGTCTTACCGCTACGTGTCTCCTGCAGGCTCCCTTCTGGAAGTGCTTGCGCAGACAGACGTTTCGCTGTAGGGGGGCAGGGAGGTATCAGCATGTTGTCGAGGGAAGACTTTTTGTCGCTCAACTTTGTGAAAAAGGAGGACTTCACTGGCAGCCACCGGGGAATGCGCTTTATGCTGCACCAGGAGACTGTGGACGATGAAAAAAAACTCAAGGTATATATCTGGAGCGAGCCTTTTGGATTTGAGGCGACGCCTGACGAGGAGAAGATCTCCGCACTGTTTGAATTCAGCGAGGCGGGACTCGGCGAGGCGATCGACTGGATGAACGAAAATTATGGAGACATGACAAAAAAACAACCCACATGACGGTATGGGTTGTTCTTTTATGCACACGGGCACCCAAAGGAAGAATGTCAGCAAAAGCTGACGGGTGCCCGGCGCGCGAGTAGTGGAGAAGGTCATTCCCCTACTCGATTTACATATTTTTATGCATTCAATTCTATATTCAAGCTTAAGCCATCTGATTTACAGCCTTGGATAAACGAGAAACTTTTCTGGAAGCATAATTTTTGTGATATATGCCCTTTGTTGTAGCCTTATCAATCACGCTTGTCGCGTTTAATAAAGCAGCAGCAGCAGCCTCCTTATCGTTTGCCTCTACAGCTGTGTAAACCTTCTTGATCGCAGTCTTTACACCAGACTTAATAGCCTTATTTCTATCAGCCTTTGTTCTGTTGACTAAGATTCTCTTCTTAGCAGATTTGATGTTTGCCATGCTTGTCACCTCCCATTTTCCCGATTTTTATTTCCATGTATGATGTTTCATTAAAGCCGGACACGGACGAACTAATGGAAACATACTTATATATTGTAATTTATGGAATCTGATATGTCAATACATATTCCTGAAAAAAATGAAAAAAATATCAATATTATTTAGAATCAATAGTTCAGAATCAGTGTGAACAGGCGGGGAGGAATATATATGCAGCAGTTTCAGATAAGGACGGACTTGGCGCTGGAGGCGACAGAGAGCGTCAGAAAACAGGCTTCAGGGCAGATGCGGGGAATCTCCATTGACGAGTATGACGTCCTGGATGACGTCCACATCTCCAAAGTCGTGATCATGAGCAGGAATGCGGCTAAGAGTATGGGAAAGCCCATGGGCACATACATCACGCTGGAGGCGCCGGCTCTCCAGGAGAGCGACGAGGACTATCACAGGGAGATTTCCGAGGAGCTGGCAAGACAGCTCAAGAGCGTTCTGCCGGATATCAACCGGGAGGAGAAGGCGATACTCGTAGTGGGGCTGGGGAACCGCGACGTCACGGCAGACTCGCTCGGTCCGTGCACGGTCGACAATCTATTCATCACAAGACACATCATACGGGAGTATGGAAAACAGGCGTACAGGGCGTCGAAGATCCACCAGATCAGCGCGCTTGTGCCGGGGGTGATGGCAAAGACCGGCATGGAGACCGCGGAGATCATAAAAGGTGTCATAAAGGAGACGACACCGGACATAGTTATAGTAATAGATGCACTGGCTGCGAGGAGCACCAGGCGGCTGAACCGCACCGTGCAGATCACGGACACGGGCATCCACCCAGGTTCCGGAGTGGGCAATCACAGAAATGCGCTCACAAAGGAGAGCCTGGGCGTACCGGTGATAGCGATCGGGATCCCCATGGTGGTGGATGCGGGGACGATCGTCTCGGATGCGCTGGAAAAATTGTCGGAGGAATACGATGGCGGAAAAGCCTCTCTCGATTATTTTAGGAATAGTACAGACACACAGCTTCATAATATGTATGTAACAGCAAAGAACATCGACGAGACTACGAAAAGACTCAGCTTCACGCTGTCGGAGGCGATCAACATCGCCCTGGATATGGAGCAGGAGGAGTGATACTGATATCAGTGCCCGCAAGGGCGGGCAGATGGGAGTTAGCTTGTGAATATTAGCCGAAAAGTCAAAAAGCAGGGGATAGTGGCGGCTGTTTTCCTGCTGATTCTGGTGCATCTTTTGATGCGTGCCGCGTATGACATCGAGAATAGTCTGGGGGATGACGAGACACTGGGAGCAAGGCTCTGCAGCGCCATGCTGAGGCAGGGAGTGCAATTCTCGACACCGTATATACTGTATGCAAACGGCAGTGGCTATACGATAAAAGAGATCAGGGATCAGATGATCAAAAATATGCCGCTGGAGATGTGCCTGTTTCTGGGGGCGGAAAAAGACAGCAATATCACGGAGTACAGACAGCCGTCAGCCATCGAGGAAATGGCAGCCATCGAAAACAGCCTGGCGATCGAGAACGGTGCGGCGATCGAGAACAGTCTGGCATACGAGAACAGTCTGAAAAACGCGATCGATACGGAAAGCCACAGCGAGGGCGTGACAAACACACAGCAGGAGCCGGAACAGTCTGTGATGACGGAAAACACGGCAGGAACGTTTGTGCCGGTACAGGCACCTGTCGCAATGTATTCGGAACAGCAGCTGGCAGAGCCGGGATTTATCAAGTCTGCATTCTACGCCGAGGATGCGACCACACAGATCAGAACGGACCAGCTTCAGTACGACACGCTCATGGGATTTGACGCGACATTAAAGCAGGACAACAGCAATGTCCAGATACTCGTGTATCACACACATTCCCAGGAGGCATACATAGATTCGATACCGGGGGATCCGTCGACATCCATTGTCGGTGTGGGAGAGCATTTGTGCGAGATCCTGAGGACGCAGTATGGGTTTAATGTGCTCCATCACACAGGCGAGTATGATGTGGAGAGCAGGGACAACGCATACTCAAACGCCATGGCTGGCCTGGACAGCGTGCTTGCAGAGCATCCCACCATCGAGGTCATGATCGACCTGCACAGGGATCAGACAAATCCCGACACCAAGCTGGTCACTACGATACAGGACAGACCGACAGCGAGATTTATGTTCTTCAACGGTCTCTGCTACACAAGGGCGCTGGGGGAACTGACCAATCTTCCAAACCCGTATGTGCAGGACAATTTGTCCTTCGCCTTTCAGATGCACCTCGCAGCCGAGGAGTTCTATCCGGGACTCACCAGGCGCATTTATCTGAAAGGTTATCGGTACAATCTGCATTACAGACCCAAAAGTGTACTGATCGAACTCGGATCGCAGACCAACACGGTCGAGGAAGCCATGAACGCGTGTGATCCGATGGCGCACATTATCGCAATGACGCTGAACGGGGAAAACAAAGCCGGAGTGATGGAATGACATGTGCAGTGAAAAACATACAAAAGTTTGCATAAAGAATCGCAATTATTTATTTACTATTTTGACCAAAAGATGGTATACTATATAAATACCGAAAACAGTGCAGCCGTTTTGTGCCGTCGCCGGTGCAGTGAACGTTTCTGAAAACACGTTCCAAAAATGCAGGAAAAAACAGGATACGAAAGGAAGGATTTGATTATGTCAGTAGTACATTTGACCGAGGCAAACTTTGAACAGGAGGTACTCAGATCGGATATTCCGGTGCTGGTGGATTTCTGGGCACCGTGGTGCGGTCCCTGCAAGATGCTCTCACCGATCATCGACGAGATCGCACAGGAAGTCACGGACGTGAAGATCTGCAAGGTGAACACGGATGAGGCAGATACACTTGCGCTCAATTATAAAGTGATGTCCATCCCGACGCTCATATTGTTCAAAAACGGGGAGATCGCGGCAAAGTCGATCGGCGCGAAACAAAAGTCGGAGATTATGGACTTCATAAAGGCATAAGATGAAGTGGATCAAAGGGTTCCACATCGTCAAGGCATTTAAGATCGCCCTGGCAGCGGTGCTGTCGATACTGACAGCGAATCTGCTGGGGCTGAAATATGCCGTCACAGCGGGGATCATCACTGTCCTCAGCATACAGAATACCAAGCGCGAGACGCTAAAGACCGCCAGGAACAGAGGACTGGCTTTTTTGTGTGCGCTGGTGATGGCTTTTTTGTGCTACACCCTGCTGGGGTATCGCGTCAGCGCGTTTATCATCTATCTCTTTTTCTTTGCGCTGCTGTGTCTCAGTGCAGGCTGGGGTGAGGCGATCGCCATGGATTCCGTGCTGATCTCGCATTTTCTCTCCGAGCAGGATTTCGGCGCCAAAATGCTCATAAATGAGGTGCTGTTGTTTGTCGTAGGCACGTTTTTCGGCATACTGATCAATCTCCATCTGAGGAAAAAGGAAGTCGAGTTCGACAGGCTCTCAAGACAGGTTGATGACGAGATCCGGGGGATCGTCCACAGAATGTCAGAAAATCTCAGGCGTGCGGACAAGACCGGGTACAGTTCCGACTGCTTTGTGCGTCTTGAGGACAAGATCTGCGCCGCAAAGGAATGCGCACTCAGAAATTGGAACAACACGCTCTGGAGCCAGACCTCCTATGAATTGGACTATATCAGGATGCGGGAAAATCAGAGCAGGGTTCTCCGCAACATCTACGACAGTATTGTCCTGATGAAGATGCTCCCTGTCCAGACGATGCCGGTCGCCGACTTTTTCGAGGAGATCCAGATGCAGTATCACAGGGAAAATGATGTGGAGGGATTGCTGGAGCGACTGCAGAAAATGCTCGCGGAGATGAAACAGGAGAAACTCCCCGAGAGCAGGGAGGAGTTCGAAGCCAGGGCGCTTTTGTTCTACACGCTGATGCAGCTGAGGGAATTTCTGAGACTGAAAAACCGGTTCGTGATAAAGTACAAGGGAGATTGACAGGATCCGTTTTACTGTGGTATGATAACCGAAAGGCTGTGAAGAGAAGAGTAGACTGTTAGGTACATCACAGAGAGCCTGCGTTGGTGGGAGCAGGCATGGAAGGAACGGTTGAAAATGGTCTCGGAGCTGCGCACCGAAGCGCGATCGCGCCAAGGCTGCGACGGGTGCACCCGTTACAGTGATAGACTATCGATGAATCATTTCTCATCCGTAGTTGATAAGGCCTTTATCGTGAGGTACAGGTGAATTTAGGGTGGTAACACGAAGCGTGAGCTCTCGTCCCTGAAAAAGAAATTTTTCAGAGAGGAGGGCTTTTTTGATGCGCACACGACCGATCACGGTCGGTCACGATTGGTCACAATGAGGAAATGAGGTAGATGAAAATGAAGAGAGATATTTTGATCGGAGGTGCGTGGCCGTATGCAAACGGTTCACTGCACATCGGACATATAGCAGCACTGTTACCGGGCGATGTGCTGGCAAGGTATCACAGGGCGTGCCAGGATCGGGTGTACTATGTGTCAGGAAGTGACTGTCACGGCACGCCGGTGGCAGTCAGGGCAAAAAAAGAGGGAAGGACGCCGCAGGAGATCAGCGGAATATATCACGAGGAATTTGTGCGGTGCTTCGAGAAGCTGGGATTCAGTTATGACTGCTACATCAAAACTTCTGACGAGCGGCACAAAAGCTTTGTCAGAACGTTCCATGCACGCCTGTATCAGAGCGATCTGGTCTACGAGCAGGAGACTCTGCAGGCATACTGCGAAAAGTGCCGCAGTTTTCTGGCAGACAGATTTGTCACCGGGATCTGTCCGACATGCGGAAAGGAGACGAGAGGCGATCAGTGTGACGACTGCGGCACCGTGCTGGAGCCGGAAAATCTGATAGAGCCGGTCTGCGCCATCTGCGGCAGGGCTGTGGCGTTCAGGAGATCGAAACATTTATATATAGCCATCTCGAGATTGGAGAAGGAGCTGCGGGCGTTGGCTGACAGCGCAGGTTCCTGGCGGAAAAATGCTGTTGCATTCACAAACCGCTATCTAGATGAGGGGCTGCGGGACCGGGCGCTGACGCGGGATCTGGAATGGGGGATCGACGTTCCGCTGGAGGGTTATGAGGGAAAGTCGATCTATATCTGGGCAGAAAATGTACTGGGATATCTGTCTGCCAGTAAATGTGCAGCGGAGGAGAGAGGGGCGGATTTTGGGAAACTGTGGGGCGAACACGCGAAACACTACTATGTGCATGGAAAGGACAATATACCATTCCACACGATCATTTTGCCCGCTCTGCTGATCGCAAACGGCGGCGGGTGGCATCTTCCGGACCAGATCGTCTCCAGCGAATATCTGACGCTTGAGGGCAGAAAGATCTCCACAAGTCAAAACTATGCGATCTGGGCAAGGGATATCGTGGACAAATATAATCCGGACTCCATACGATATTTTCTGATCGCAAACGGACCCGAGAAAAAAGATGCGGATTTTTCCTGGCGGGAGTATGTCAACAGCCACAACGGGGAACTGCTCGGCGCGTACGGCAATTTTGTAAACCGGTCTCTCTCTTTTATCAGAAAGTACTGGAACGGCATTGTGCCTGACGGCAGGGTGGATCCGGCAATCGGTTCGGCGATCGAATGTCTGTATGGGACGACAGGTGATCTGATCGAAAGAGGAGCGTTTAAAGATGCAATCGATGGAATCTTTGTGTTTGTGCGCCGCGCGAACAAGTATTTTGATACGGAGACACCGTGGATCACAAGGACATCGGATCATGCCGCGTGTCAAAACACATTATATCAATGTGTGCAGATCATTGCGAACCTGGCAGTGCTGTTGAGCCCGTTTCTTCCATTCTCATCAGATAAAATCTGTGAATGGCTCAACCTGGACAAAAACTGGCAGATCCATGAAGTCCCGGGAGGCTATAGCCTGCCGGAGATCCGGATCCTGTTCGAACGCATCGATAAGGACACCGTAGGGACAGAGGTGGACAGACTGAAAGGCTGTCCGTCAGATGCAGATCCGGTTTCCTGATATTAAATGACGTGCAGGATGCATGGGGGCAGATGCATAGAGCGCATTGTTCTATGCATCCTGTATTTGGTGCAAAAACGGCGGAAATGGACACCTGATGAGAAAAATAGAAAAAATTATGGAAAAAAATGAAATTTGTTGTTGACATATGGAAAATGACGTGGTAAGATAATCTTCGTCGCCGAGAAATACGGTAAGAACGATATTGATGATCTTGGCGATTTGGATTTGAGATATAATCCGAAAAGAAAAAGTCAATTCAAAAAAATAAAAAAACGCTTGACAGATGCAAAAACTTGTGATAAGCTAACTAAGCTGTCACGAATCAGACAAGCAGCAAAACAATCAGTACCTTGACAAATGAACAGTAATGCAACCCTGAAAATTCTAAAGAGAATGCATCAG
>CAJUES010000015.1 GCA_910585765.1 uncultured Lachnospiraceae bacterium
CATTCCCTCCTTTGTCAGTGCTACTCCTGCCCGGCAGCGGCTGAAAATAGTTATTCCAGATTCCTTTTCCACTTCCTTGATTGCGCCGGAAAGACTTGGCTGAGAAATATACAGTTCTTTTGCCGCCTCAGTAATAGAACCTCTTTCTGCAACGATTATCATATATTTTAATTGTTGTAATGTCATATGCTTATCCTCCAACTATGAATCTAAAACATAAATTTTTATTTCAACTCTGCATCAAATACCGCAATAAGTACTTCCTCTTATTTCATACAAAGCCCTATTCAAATTTATTTTAGCATACTCCATAAAAAAATAAGATATGAATAAACTATGTCTTAGCATAGCTTTATCCTATATCTCAACATAAGAAACTGTTCGGAAATTACCCATGACAATAACTTGCCTAAATGTCCATCTGCAACATCAGAAAATCTTGACATTTGATTTTCGCGTCTCGCAGACCGCTCCCTTCTTCCGTCCGGTCTGCTTTCCACTCAAGCGTGCCGTCTCAATGCCTTCTCTGGTGCAGATCAGAAACTTGTCCTTAGGAACTGTTCAGAAATGGAGTAATTCTTTATATAATCCCCTCTTCCGCATCCCTGCTTTTCTCTCTACATTCCTGAACCGCTGTTCATTTTATCCTAATCTCCTTTAAATTTTCTCAATCTAATAAGGAACTGTAGAAAAACTACGTTTTTTGACGATTGCTTTGGCAATTTTACCTCGAAGAACTATCCTGCGCAAGTTGCATCGGTTATTTTCCTACAGTTCCTAAGTCTTTGGGGCTTCTTTCCCAACACTCACATGCGTTTTAAAAATTCCCCGACATTCGCCTCGATATCCCCCTGAAAGACTGCGGAGCCGGTGACGATCACGTTGGCTCCCGCGGCAAGGTTCATCTCCAGATTGTCCAGCGTCACACCGCCGTCGATCTCCAGCTTCACATCGGGGTAGCTCTGGTCGATGATCCGACGGACTTCCTTGATCTTATCGGCACACTCAATGATGTACTTTTGACCGCCAAAGCCAGGGCGCACTGTCATCACGAGCACCATATCCACCAATTCCATATAGGGGAGCACTGCGCTGACAGGCGTCTCCGGATTGATGGCGATACCGGTCTTTGCGCCGAGTTCCCGGATCTTTGTCAACGTCTCAGGGATGCGCTCACATGCCTCCACATGTATGGTGATGCCATCTGCCCCCAGATGGATCAGCTCTTCGATATAGCGTTCCGGATCCGCCACCATCATATGCACATCCATAAAAAGCCCCGACCGCTTCCGCACGCTCGCAAGAACCGGCATTCCAAAGGATATGGAGGGCACAAATATCCCGTCCATAACATCGATGTGCAGATACGGAGCACCCGCTCTCTCCACGATTTCCACCTGTCTTCCAAGCTCCCAAAAGTCAGCTGCCAATATTGAGGGACATAGATAATTCATGTTAGTATTTCCTCTTTTCTTTCTCTTTTAATTCTTCGTAAAACACAGCATAATTATCATACCGGATCCGGCTGATATGGCCTTCCGCCAACGCTTCACGCACTCCGCACACCGGTTCATGGATATGGGCGCATGGTGCAAACTTACAGTTTACCTCATAAGGTTCAAACTCCGGATAAAAGTTGCTAAGATCCTCTTTCTGCATATCGAAAAGGGACAGTGAACTGAATCCCGGCGTGTCCATGATGTACGTGTCGCCGGAGACTGCGATCAGTTCCGTATGCCTCGTTGTATGTTTTCCGCGCGCGATCTTCTCACTGATCTCCCCGATCTCCATCCTTTTATCCCCCTGCAGACAGTTCACAAGGGAGGACTTCCCCACACCGCTCGGTCCCGCGACCGCCGTGGTCTTCGCGCAAAGCGCCGCTGCCAGGGTATCGATACCCTCCCGCTGCGCTGCGCTCACAAACATTACCCGGCAGCCACTGTTTTCATAGATCCCGGCGATCTGATCCTTTTTTGCCGCATCCGCAATATCCTGCTTGTTGAAACATAAAATGCAGTCCAGCCCCTGCCTGCGCATCATGACCAGAAAACGGTCGAGCAGGTTGAAGTTCGGTTCCGGCTTCGCCATGGCAAAGATCAGCAATGCCTGGTCAATATTGGCGACCGCAGGACGTATGAGTTCACTCTTTCGCGGAAGGATCCGCATGATATTTCCCTCGCGGTCCCCCGCATGCGTGATCTCGATGTCAACATCATCGCCGACGAGCGGTTTGATCTTCTCTTTTCTGAATATTCCCTTCGCCTTGCACGCATATATCTGTCCGTCCGGGACATGGACATAATAAAATCCTGCGATACCTTTAACAATCTTCCCCTGCATACACTCTGCCCACTTCTATTTCACTTTTATAGCTCTTCTATTCCTTTTATTCTTCTTTTATTCCTCTTTGATCCAGATCGTAAAGGGCACCCGACGAAATTTGCAAACTTATGTTTCAATCCTTATGCTGCCGTCAGTCAACAACGCCACCGTTTCCCCCGGCAATCTATTTTTTCGTAAACTGTACATTCTGTCTGGTCTGCGTCGGCTGCGGGCTCACCTGTGTTGTCTGGTTTCCATCCGCATCTGTCACAAGCTCCTCCATATTCTTCAGGTAGGTGATGATCACGATCCCATAGGCTGTAGGACTTGTAAAGTTACTCAGATTGATGGCTACCGGAAAAGCCGTGACGTTCTGCGAGTACCACAATTGCTGGCTGCCGTCGGAGGTTGTGAGTATGACTTCCGCGTTTCCTCCGATGTAATCGTCAGGAGCCTCCACCATCAGATTACAGTCATACGTCGCAACCTCGCTCCCGATGCTCACCTTTATGTCCACCGCAGTACCGACACTGACGTTTGTACCTGCCTCATAGCTCTGGTAACAGATCTGTCCCTCGGGATACTCCGAGTTGTAGGTTTCCTCGACCGTGTTCACCACCAGCCCTGCCGCCTCGAGCGTGCTGACTGCGGCGTCCTTTGAGTTGCCCAGCACCTCCGGCATGCGGACTTCCACATTGTCACCGCCCTTGCTCAAAACGATCGTCACTTCCGACTCGATCGGCGCTATGGTGTTTCCCTCCGGGGACTGTGAGATGATCATCCCCTTGGCGTACTCCGTCGAGTACGCGTCCGTCTTCACGACCCGAAAGCCCTCCTTCGTCAGTGCCGCTGTCCCCTCTGCCTCCGACATTCCCTCGACAGCAGGCACATTGATGCCATCCGCCCCCGCGCTGACTGTGAGCACGATCGTCGTATTCATAAGGATCTTATCGTCCGCGAGCACCGTCTGTCCATCCTCAAGCGCAGCGGATAGAACCTGATTCTTGGGATACTGTGTAGTCTCGATGAACGTAGTCCTGCATCCCAGCCCCACGGAATTCAATGCAGCCTTGACCTCTTCGATATCATGTCCCTCAAACTCCGGCATGACTGCCCGCTCTGCGCTCTCACCGCCGCCATTGCTGCCCTCACTCCGTGATGGCAGCCCGATCTGCCCAAAGATCCCCGTCGCCTGACCTACAAAATACAGCAGAATACAGCCGATCACCACCGCCGCGATCACTGTGAGCACCGTTGTCAGCCTCTCCGCCTTTGGATTGTAATCGTACTCGTTCTTTCCCAGATTTTCCGGATATTCGTAATCGTCGTATATGTAGCCGCCATCGCGCACATTCTGCCGGTTGACAGTCTCCTGTGCGTAATCCTGCCCGTAGTAATCGTATTCCCTGTTTGATTTTGCCTTGTTCTTTTTTATTTCTTTTTTCTTTGCTTCTTTTTTCTTTGTTTTCTGAGCCGGCTTCTTCTCCGCCTTTTTTGATTTGGAGCCATTGCCGCTGTCGTCCGCCGCCCTGGAGGCCTTCTGCCGATTATTCCGCGCCGGCCGTTCCATGACATCCTCGCCATAGTAATCGTCTCCCTCATAATAAGGAGCCTCATAGGGATCAGCGCTCTCATAGTCATCGAAATTATTGTTTATCCTTCTGGAAGGCGCTGTTTTGAGCTGCTCCGGCATCGACTCAAGCTCCTCCTCATCCACATAAGTCTCCCTGCGCGGAACCCTGTCCTGCCACACGGTATCCAACACTGCCGGCATAGGGATCGGTTCCGGGGCTGGCGGTGCAGCCTGACTGTTTGGCTGGAGAGTTGACGGCGCCGGAACGACCTTCGTCTTGCCCGCCTCGTCCTCCGTGTCCACCTGCGCGATCACAGCATCCGGATTGATCAGCGAATGCTTTAGATCCGCTATCATCTCCGCCATACTCTGATACCGTCTGTCAGGGCTTTTCTGCGTGCACTTCATGACAATGTTTTCCACGCTTTGCGGTATCTCAGGCACAAAATCACGCATCAGGGGCATAGGGTTTTGTATGTGCTTGATCGCAATGGCTACTGTCGTGTCCCCGTTGAACGGCACGCGCCCTGTGAGCATCTCAAAGATCGTGACACCCAGCGAATAAATATCGCTCTTCTCATCCGAAAAACCGCCCCTGGCCTGCTCTGGCGAGGTATAGTGGACCGACCCCATCACGTTGGATGTGATGGTGTTGCTCGACGCTGCTTTTGCGATGCCAAAATCCGTTACCTTCACTTTGCCTTCTTTGGATATGATGATATTCTGCGGCTTGATATCCCTATGTATGATATGATTGTTGTGCGCCGCCTCGATCCCCATTGCCACCTGGATCGCAATACTGATGGCTTCCCTGGTCGTGAGCCTTACCTTTTTCTCGATATATTTTTTGAGTGTGATGCCCTCCACCAGCTCCATCACGATATAGTGTACGCCTTCCTCCTCACCGACATCATATACATTTACAATATTCGGATGCATGAGCCCCGCAGCAGCCTGCGCCTCCACCCGAAACTTTGACACAAAATTCCTGTTTTCTGAAAACTCCTGTTTTAACACCTTCACAGCGACAAACCGGTTCAGCTTTTGATCCTTTGCCTTATATACATCGGACATGCCACCAGTGCCGATCTTCTCGAGCACCTCATAGCGGCCGCCTATCAGCATTCCCAACTTAATCATTCTGACCTCCAAACGGTTCCACAAGAACCACAGCTATATTATCCCGCCCGCCATTCTCATTGGCAGCCTCGATCAGACGCTCTCCCGCCTGCTCCAAGCTGCCGCTGCCGGCAATAATCCTGTGTATCTCCTCATCCTTTAGCATATTGGTAAGTCCGTCTGTGCAGAGCAGCAGTTTTTCTGTCGTTCCGATGTGCACATCAAAAAAATCCACCAGGACATACTCTTTGACACCGACTGCCCTCGTGATGATATTTTTGTCCGGGTGGATCCTCGCGGCCTCCCTGTCAATGCCGCCCATGTCCACCATCTCCTCGACGAGCGAGTGATCCTTTGTGATCTGCGTAATAAAATCGTTGATGATATACAGCCTGCTGTCGCCCACATTTGCCACTGTCAAATGATTTCCCTCAAAAGTGACTGCCACAAATGTAGTGCCCATCCCTTTGTATTTTCTGTCCTGTCTGGATATCTTGTTGATGTATGTGTTGGCATCGTCGATCGCCTTCTGCAGGATATTCTCCGGATCATGCTCGTCCGTATACTGCTCGATCACCGACACCGCCTTGTCCACCGCGTGCTTTGACGCATAGTCCCCCGCGTTATGTCCTCCCATACCATCCGCCACAATAAAAAGGTTTGGAAGGTTTCCCACCGGCTTGTCCGAAGTAAATAAATAGTCTTCGTTAATCTCCCTTCTCCTGCCAACATCCGTTATAGAAAATAACTTCACTTTTTCTCCTCCCATCAGTGAAAATCCGTGGCGTTCCCGCATCCGCACCGCTCCGAAAATCTCCACATTTCCTTATATATTAGCACATATGGCGTCTTAATTCAAGAATCAACATTTGATTCGACAGACCACCGCCGCAGCTGTCCGCACGCGCCGTCGATATCCCGCCCCATCTCCCTGCGGATCGTGGCGTTGATATGTCTCATCTCTAATTTTTTCTGGAAATTGAGAATATCCTTTCGGTCGGACTCCACGAAATCGCGCTCTTTGATCGGATTGACGGGAATCAGGTTGACATGGCAAAAGCCAGGACAGTTCAGACCGCCCACGAGACTGCACAGATGCTCGGCATCCTCATCCGTGTCGTTGACGCCGCCCACGAGACTGTACTCGAACGTGACGCGCCTGCCCGTCTGTCTGAAATAGTAAATGCAGGCATCGAGCACCTCGCTGATATCATACCGGTCGGCGATCGGCATCAGCTCCCGCCTCTTTGCCTGCGTGGAACCGTGAAGCGACAGCGCCAGTGTGATCTGCAGTTTTTCGTCCGCAAGCCGTCTCATATTCTCCACGATGCCGCATGTGGAGACCGTGATATTTCGCTGGCTGATATTCAATCCGTTCTCATCGGTGATCCTATGTATGAAACGGAGCAGATTGTCGTAATTGTCGAGCGGCTCACCCGTTCCCATCACGACGACGTTGGACACGCGCTCCCCTGTGGTTTTCGATATGGCATAAATCTGGTCGAGCATCTCCGACGGCACAAGGTTCCTCTCCAGCCCGCCAAGTGTCGAGGCGCAGAACCGACAGCCCATACGGCAGCCGACCTGCGAGGAGATGCAGACGGAATTGCCGTGACGGTACTGCATCCACACGCTCTCGACAAGGCTGCCGTCCGACAGTTCAAACAAAAACTTTTTTGTCCCGTCAAGCCTGGAGGTCTGGACAGTCACTTCCCGCAAAGATGTGTACTCAAATCTATCGGACAGTTTTTCCTGCAGACTCTTTGGCAGATTTGTCATCTCGTCATAGCTCCGCGCAAGCTTCACGTGCATCCACTCATACAGCTGCTTTGCGCGGTATGGCTTTTCGCCAAGCGCTGCGATCTCCGTCCTCAGTTCATCCAGTGACATTGATTTTATATCCATATGTATCTGTTCTCCTGTATCAGCTCTCCGCACCGGCCTCAAACACGCTGATGAAAAATCCGTCCGCATCATGTACTCCGGGCAGCAGCTGCAGATATCCCTCCCTGGTCGTATCTGTGTGCAGACACTCCGGGAGTGTGCCGTCCAGCGACACCGGCATCAGTTTCATCTCGTCCTTGAGCCAGGCAAACTGTCTCTCGTTCTCATCCTGATTGATCGTGCAGGTGCAAAAAAGCAGCCGTCCTCCCGGCTTTAGATACGACACCGCCATCGCGAGGATCTGTCTTTGCAGCGCTTTGATCGCCTCGATCGCCTCAGGTGAGATATTGTATTTTATGTCGCGCTTTTTCCCGATCACCCCCAGCCCCGAGCACGGCACGTCGGCGATCACGATATCCGCCGTCCCGACAAGCGCCTCCTCTCTCTGCAGGGCATCACCCACCTGCGCAGATACGTTCTTTAGACCGCATCTGTCAAAGTTCTCTCTCATCAACCCGACTTTTCCGGCAGACACGTCCCTTGAGATGACAGCGTAATTCACACCGCACCTTTCCAGCAGATCTGCAGCGAGCATGGACTTTCCCCCCGGTGCCGCGCAGAGATCAAGCACCCGCACAGCCCTGTCCCCGCCGTTTGCCCCGATGCGCCCTGCATAGTCCGCAATGCCGACCGCCGCAACCGCAAGCATGGAGCTGACATCCTGCACCACAAAGGCACCGTTCTCATAATACGGCAGCCTCGTGAGATCATCCGTTCCCGACACCTTGTACGCGCAGGTCATATAATCATGCCTTTCCATCGTTCCGCCTTGCGCCGCGAGCGCCTCCTGCACAGCGCCCACAGCTGTCTCCATGTCAATCCCGGTCACTTCCGGCACATCGCGGAAGCGCACTGTCACCGGGTGCTCCTGCAGAAGCCCTGCGAGCACTGTCTCTGTCACCGTCTCCCCGAGCTGTGACGTCCACAGACCGACGATCCACTCCGGCATGGAATATTTCACAGACAGGCTGGTGTAGGTGATGCTGCCCTTACTGCGCGCAATGTTTCTGAGCACGCCGTTCACAAAACCCTTCAGCGTGGCAAAGCCCTTTTTCTGCGCAAGTTTCACCGCCTCGTTGCAGGCGGCGGCATCCGGCACTGCGTCCATATACAAGATCTGGTACACACCCATGCGCATGATCGCGCGTATGGGCTTTTTCATTTTATCAGTCTTTGTCCTGGCATGCAGATCGATCACATGATCGAGCTCGATCTGGCGCTCCAGCGTGCCCTCGTAGAGCCGTTTGATAAAAGACTTCTCCTGCTGAGAGAGGTAATTGTATTTGTTCAGCACATCCCGCACGATCACGTGTGAGTATGCGTTCTCTGTCAGGAGCATCTCCAGCACGAGCATGCGCTGGTTCACTTCCTGTGTCTTATCCTGATTCTGAGCCATCGTTGATCTTCCTAAACCTTTCAGTCTCTCCGCCTGCCGGACAGCATCACGAGCCGCAACAGCTGCAGGATCGATGCCGCTGCCGCCGCGACATACGTATACGCCGCCGCCCGCAGCACCTTCGCACTCTTTGCGCGCTCATCGCTCGTCACGATACCGTACTGCTCGATGCAGGCAAGCGCCCTCCTCGACGCGTCAAACTCCACCGGGAGCGTCACGATCTGGAACAACACCGCGAGGGAGAACACCCAGATGCCGATGTTGATCAGAAGGGAATTGCTCCCCAGGATCAGTCCCAGGATCACGATCGGAATCCCGAGCTTCGAACCGATATTTGCCGCCGGGACAAGCCTTGTCCTGATGCTGAGCGGCGCATACTTCTCGTGGTGCTGCATGACATGACCGCACTCGTGCGCCGCCACGCCGATCGCCGCCACAGACGTGGCATTGTATACGCTGTCAGAGAGACGCACGACCTTTTTCGATGGATCATAATGGTCTGTCAGATTCCCCCTGATATGCTCCACCTGCACATCGTAGATCCCCCTGCTGCGCAGGATCGCCTCCGCGGTCTGCGCCCCTGTCATGCCCGACATGCTCCGCACGCGCGCATACTTGTTGAATGTGGAATTTACCCGCGCGGACGCGATGATGCTCAGCACCGCACCGATCAATACCAATATATATGTCGGGTCAAAATGATACCCATAAAAAAACGGCATAACAACATTCTCCTTTCCTGACGATGATCAACCCAAAAGCATTCCTGCCCTCCACTGGCTGCCAAGCAGAAAGCTCTTTGCATCCATGCGCTTTTTCCCCTCCAGCTGCAGCTCGTATATCCGCAGGATCCCGCTGCCGCATGCCACATCAAAATGATCTTTTGCGACGGCGACGATCGTTCCGGGCTGTGCCGCAGCCTGTGTTTCTTCCGCCATATCACCAGCCAGCGCGTCGCTGCTCCAGATCTTGACACTCCTGCCCCCGCAGAAGGTATATGCGCTCGGCCAGGGATCCAGCCCTCTGACAAGCCTTTCGATGCACACTGCATCCTGCGTCCAGTCGATCTTTCCCATCGATTTGTCCATCATCTTCACATGGCTTGCCAGGCTTTCATCCTGCCTGACCGGCGTGATTTCACCCCGCTCGATCAGGGGAAGCGTCTCCACGATGAGATCCGCGCCCGCCTGCGCCAGCTTGTCAAACAGTGTCTGCGCTGTCTCCTTATCCTCTATAATAACCTTTTTTTGCGTAAGTATGTCTCCGGTATCGATCCCTGCATCCATCTGCATGATCGTGACGCCCGTCTCCCGCTCGCCGTCTATGATGCACTGGTTGATCGGCGCTGCCCCCCTGTACTTTGGCAGCAGCGAGGCATGGATATTGATGCAGCCGTACCTTGGCATTTCCAATATCTGGCTTGACAGGATCTGCCCGAAAGCCGCCACGACATAGACATCCGCCTCAAACCTGTCCAGTTCCTCGACCGCCTCCGGCGTCTTGATCCTGACAGGCTGGAATACCGGAATCCCATGTCTGACAGCGCACTCCTTGACAGGCGAGCACTGCACCTGCCCGCTTCTCCCCTTCGCCTTGTCGGGCTGTGTCACGACGGCCGTCACCTCATGACCTGCCTCTATGAGCGCCTCGAGCGCCCCCACTGAGAAATCGGGGGTTCCCATATAGACTATCTTCATATCAGTCCTCCTCTTCCTCCGCCATCTCCACATCCAGGAGCGGTCCGTCCACTTTTTCCACAAACAGATGACCGTCAAGATGCTCGATCTCGTGGATGAGCGCCCTCGCAAGCAGTTCCTCACCCTCCACCTCAAACTCATTCAGATCCTCGTCCTGCGCAACCACCTTGACATAGTTGGGTCTTGTCACGGAGCCCGTTTTTCCGGGCACGCTCAGGCAAGCCTCGTTCCCCGTCTGCTCCCCGCTGACCTCCACGACGCGGGGATTGATGAGCAGCAGCGGATCCTCCCCTGTCGTGTCGATCACGACGATCCTCTTTAGCACGCCCACCTGCACAGCGGCAAGCCCGACGCCGTTCGCCTCATACATCGTCTCATACATATCATCGATCAAATCCTGTATCCTTGGTGTGATCTCTTTCACTTCCTTTGATATCTTGTTCAAGACGGGATCTCCCATTTCTCTGATTGTTCTGATTGCCATAATTTTTTCCTTCCCTTTCCACTTTCTTTTTCGTCTATTTTTGATATCCGGCAGATCAATAGTGATTCATCGGATCAAAATCAAACTGCACGCTGTCCGGGTTCCACTGCCTTGCATGGATCATCTGCTCGAGAGCATCCTTGATCCTGGTCAGCACCTGATAATCCCTGTGCTTGATGTAAAAAACATACCGGTACACATCGCTGATCCTTCCGATAAAAGCCTCCGCAGGCCCGATCAGCACCGGTCTTGCATCCCCGAACTCGCTCTTTGCCTGCCCCACAAGCTCCCGCGCGCGCACCGCACCGGTCTGCGCATCCCCGGAGAGCACGAGCACCGCCATCATGTGCGCCGCCGGCGGGTACGCCATCAGATCGCGGTAGGAGATCTCCTCCTCGTAAAATCCCTCATAATCCTGGCTGGCGGCGTGAACGACGGCGTAGTGATCCGGCTGGTAGGTCTGTATGACAACCTCCCCCGCAAGCACACCCCTGCCCGCCCGACCTGCCGCCTGTGTGAGCAGCTGAAACGTCCGCTCGCCCGCCCTGTAATCCCCGGCGTGCAGGGACATATCCGCCGCGAGGATCCCCACCAGCGTGACCCGCGCAAAGTCATGCCCCTTCACGATCATCTGCGTGCCCACAAGGATATCCGCCTCACCGTCCGCAAACTGCGACAGGATCTGCTCATAGCTGTCCTTGCTCTTTGTCGTGTCCGCATCCATCCGAAGCACGCGCGCCGCCGGAAATTCCTTGTTCAGAAGCTCCTCGATCTGCTGCGTGCCCGCCCTGAACCCCAGGATGTACTTCGAGCCGCACTCCGGGCAGTTCGTGACGCCCGGCATCCCATACCCGCAGTAGTGACAGACCAGTCTGCTCACCTTCCTGTAACGGTCCGTGTGCTCTGACAGGGACACGTCGCAGTGCGGGCATTTCATGACATGGCCGCACGAACGGCACGACACGAAACCGGCATAGCCCCTCCGGTTGATAAAGAGCATCGACTGCTCGCCCTTTTTCAGCCTGTCATCGATCAATGCGTGCAGTCTCCTGCTGAATATCGAACGGTTCCCGCTCCTAAGCTCACTCCTCAGATCCTCCACATACACTTTGGGAAGCTGTCCGCCCGCGAGCCTTTCCTTTAACACGAACATCTTGATCTCGCCCTGTCTTGCGCGGTAATAAGATTCGATCGACGGCGTTGCAGAGCCCAGCACCAGGCTGGCGCCCTTCATGCGGCAGAGCTCGCCTGCCACCTCCCGCGCATGGTACTTAGGCATGCTCTCGCTCTTGTAGCTGCCCTCGTGCTCCTCGTCCATGATCACAAGACCCAGACGCCCAAACGGCGCAAAAAGTGCGGAGCGCGGTCCGATCATGATATCGATATCGCCATTTGCCGCCCGCTCATACTGGTCGGAGCGCTCCCCCGCGGAGAGCCGCGAATTCATCACGGACACTCTGTCGCCAAATCGCTGGTAAAACCGCACGAGCGTCTGATAGGTGAGCGCGATCTCCGGTATCAGCATGACCGCCTGCCTGCCCTCCGCGATGATCCGCTCGATCAATTCCATATACACTTCCGTCTTTCCGCTGCCTGTCACCCCGTGAATCAGATAGGTCCCGCGCACACCCGACTTGAAATCAGCGGCAATGCTGTCCACGATCCCTGCCTGGTTCTCGGACAGCTGCTTTTTCTGCCATGCCCCCTGCGCGGAGACAGACAAATTCTCCGGCAGCGCACTGCGGTAGGTGTCCTGCGCCTGCACCTCGAGCAGCCCTGCTTTCTCCAGCGCCTGTATGGTCTGCACCGTGACGTTTAGCTTGCCTGTGACTAAAGGCTGCGGCAGAACGGGCTGCGCCGCAAGTCCGCGCATGAGCCGCGCCTTCGCCCGCTGGTGCTTTGCCTCATACTCCTCCGCCTTCCGGACAGCCACAGCCGCATCAACTTTGCAGACGATCGTCTTCTTGACGATCTGCTTGACTTTTCTTTTGACCGGAAGCACTGTCTTTAGCGCGGCGATCATCGTGGAGCCGTAATTTTCCCTGATCCACCACGCCAGCCTGATCGAATCCGCCTGTGCGCAGATGCCGTCCTCCACGATGGAGTCCACTTCCTTGAGCTTCTGCTCATCGTAATCATTCCTGTCCGTGATCTCCATCACATATCCCCTGATGCGCTTATTCCCAGCCCCAAAGGGGATCATCACCGCCATCCCCACCGCAAGCTCTCCCCTCAGCGCCTCCGGTATGCGGTACTGGAACGGTCTGTCGACCTTCTCATGGGAGATGTCCACGATAACGTTCGCAAATCTGCCTGTCATATTTTTGTCCCTTTATACTGCCTCATTGGTATGGTCAAGCGCTTCTAGTATCTCCTGGATCAGCACCCGCTCATCCATCGGATACTTCACACCCCTGATCTCCTGGTAGTCCTCGTGCCCCTTTCCGGCAAGCACGATGATGTCACCCTTTCTGCCGTGTGTGATGGCATACCTGATCGCCTCCCTGCGGTCACAGATCTCGATGTACTTCCCGTCCGTCCTGCCGATGCCGACCTTGATATCGTCGATGATATCCTGCGGCTCCTCAAAGCGCGGATTGTCCGACGTGATGATCGTAAAGTCCGCAAGCCGCCCGCTCACCTCACCCATCTCGTAGCGCCTGAGCTTTGAGCGGTTCCCGCCGCATCCAAAGAGGCACACGAGCCGGGCGGGGTGGTACTCCCTGAGTGTGGCGAGCAGACTCTCGAGCGCCATGGCGTTGTGCGCGTAATCGATCATCAGTGTGAAATCGTCAGACACCTTCACCATCTCGATCCTGCCCTTCACCTTCGCGCCCAGGAGCGCATTCCTGATGTCCTGCTCCTTCACGCCGAAATGCCTGCAGATCGCGACTGCCGTCAGCGCATTGTAAGCGTTGAACTTCCCCGGAATATCCGTCTGTATCTCCATCTCCAGCAGACCGGACACCTTGAAGTCGATCCCCAGAAAACCTGCACCCGTCACAAGTTTTAAATCGCTTCCGCGCAGGTCTGCACCTTCGTCAAAGCCGTAGGTCTCCAGCGCGCAGGTGTGTCCCTCGGTGATCTGCCGCCAGTGCCTGTCATCACAGTTGACGATGCCGACCCTGCACTGCCGGAACAGCATCGCCTTGCACGCAAGATACTCCTCAAAGGTCGCGTGCTCATCCGGCGCGATGTGATCCGGCTCGAGGTTGGTGAATATGCCGTAATCAAACACAAACCCCTGTGTCCGGTGCATTTTGAGCCCCTGCGACGACGCCTCCATCACGACCACCTGACAGCCTGCATCCTTCATCTCCCTGAAATATCTCTGCAGTGTGGTGGATTCCGGCGTCGTGTTCGTCGCGGGGATCACTTTGTCCCCTATGATCGCCTCGACCGTCCCGACAAGCCCGACCTTATAGCCAGCCTTCTCCAATATGTATTTGACGAAATATGCCGTCGTCGTCTTTCCCTTTGTGCCTGTCACACCGATGATCTTCATGCTGTCAGCCGGATTTCCATAAAAGTTCGCCGCTATAAACGCCATCGCATACCGGGTGTCCGCAACCCGGATCACAGTGACCTTGGCCCCGTCCCCAAGCTCCACCTCATGATTGACCACCAACACCGACGCGCCTTTGCGCACCGCCTCTGCCACCGCCGTATGCCCGTCAAACTTTGCGCCGTGTATGCATATAAAAAGACAGCCCTCTGTAATCTTTCTGGAGTCATTTACCACCTCAGATACCGCGACATCCGTGCTGCCCTTGATGCACTCGTATTCAAATCCCCTCAGCAGATCCCTACACTGAAACATATCACTCACTCGCCCCTTTGCTCATTTTCCTGCATTCCTTCATTATTATATTCATTATATTCAAATTCTGCAAACCCTATCCTAGAGCGTGTTTAAAAAATCATTCCCGCCATCTGTACGTCCCATTTCGCGCGATATTTGCGTCAAATTCAGTCGACGTAGCCCGCTACGCCTCCTTCATTTGGCACAAATCTCCCACAAACTGTGCCGCACATCTGCCAGAAAGCATTTTTCAAACACGCTCTAGAGCGTGTTTGAAAATACTCTAGAACATACTTAAAATGCATATAATTAAAGAATACCATATCCCCTGCTTTTTATCAAGAAAAGCATGCAGAGAAATACAGGATTGATGCTTGTAACAGGAAGCCGAAGGCTGAACTGTTGCGGTTAAACACAATGAGAGCCAGGAAAACCTGGCTCTCATCGCATATTTTCTTATGAGGGGGGAGATAGTGAGTGTTTCAACTATCTGTATATTACTATAACCAATAAATGTGTCAAAAATGTGTTTAATTCATAAAAATAAGATTATTTTTCTTAACAAAAGATAAAGCATATCAAAAAAATATATACACCTTCACTGGTAATACTTCATGACCATCTGCAGGGAAACATTTCCGCGGTACACGTTCACATCGGGGTAATACACGACTGACATGACGATCGGTTCTGCCTGCGCGCCGGCATTTTCTCCCGCGCCTGTGCGATACAGTCTGTCCAGCGCGCCAGCGCCATATCTTGCCGACACAAACGCATGAAACGCCTCGATATCGCCAAAATAGATCAGCTCATGCCTCCTGCCCTCCTCGTCCGCCACCGTGTACTTCCCCACATTGCGGTTGGTGCCGAGCACCCTGCCGCTGAGAAAACGGACATTTTTCTGCGCGAACTGCGGCTTGGGATTGCCGTTTCCAAAAGGCTCGAGCCGCGCGAGCTCCTCGACAAACGCAAGATTCGCGTACGCCATCGGCATCGGCACATCGATCAGCACCTTCTCCTCAAAATCCTCATCGGTAAGCTGACAGTTCTCGTTGAGCCTGCGACGCAGTTCGTCCACATGCTCCTCCGCAAGGGACAGACCTGCGGCAAGCTTGTGCCCACCGTATTTCGTGAAGAGCTCTTTGCACTTTGTCAGCTCGTCATACATGTGAAACGCCTCGATCGAGCGCCCGGATCCTTTTACGCCCTCCTCCGCCCTCGTGAGCACAAATGACGGCTTGCCATACTTCTCGCGGATCCTGCCGGCGATGATCCCCGCAAGGCTCTCGTGCACCTCGGGCAGATACACGACAAGCACCCTGTCCTGCACAAGCCCGCTGTTCTCAATCTGCGCCACAGCCTCCTCAACGCCCTTTAGCGTGAGCTCCTTCCTGCTGTCGTTCATCGCTTTCAGATCGCCCGCAAGCACCGCCGCCCTGTCCCTGTCCGCAGTCTGAAACAGCTCCAGCGCATTGGCAGCCGTGTCCAGCCTCCCCGTTGCATTGAGGCAGGGCCCCAGCACAAAACCGATCGTGTAGGGCTTTAGGCTCTCCGGCTTCGTCTCCGTCACCTGCATCAAGGCTTTCAGCCCGATATTGCGCGTGTGCGCCATCAGCTCCATCCCGCTCTTTACGATGATGCGGTTCTCGTCGCGCAGCTCCATCACGTCACCGATCGTGGCAAACGCCGCAAACTCCAGCAGCTCCAGTCCAAGCTCAGACTCCATCACCTCCTGCCACCGCCCCCCCTCCTTCGCCGCTGCCAGTGCCAGGATGAGCTTGTACGCCACCACCGCGCCGCAGATTCCCGAAAACGGATAGCTGCAGTCCTCCTGTTTGGGATCGATGACCGCCCCCGCCTGCGGCACTTTGTACCGCCTTTCCCCGTCGGTCTCGTCGTAGGGAACCTCGTGGTGGTCTGTCACGATCACAGTCATTCCCAGCGTGTTCGCAAACGCGATCTGGTCGTACGCCGCGATGCCGTTGTCACAGGTGAGCACCGTGTCCGTACCCGCATCGTATGCCTCCTGTATCAGATGTTCGTTCAGGCCGTACCCGTCGCGGATCCTGTGCGGAATCGCCGTATCTACCCGCGCGCCGCAAGCCGCAAGCCCCCTGTACAGAATATATGTGGAGCAGATCCCATCGATATCATAGTCCCCTATGATGCGGATATGTTTTCCCTCCGCGATCTTCTGCAGCAGGATATCCACTGCCCTGTCCATATCCTTTAGCAGCGTCGGCGCGTACAGTTCCGCCCTCGTGCCGTTCAGAAATCTGCTGATATCCTCGTCCTCGATCACGTCCCTGTTCCTGATAATGCGCGCAAGCACCGGACTGATCTGATACTTTCTGGCGATCGCATCGAAGTCAGCCCTCTTTGCCGCCACCATCCATCTACTCATATGTATCTCCCATTTCCTTTCCAATACTGGTCAAAAACTTCTATGCCAAATCCGCTGTCAGAAACTCGACGATCGCATAGACGCCTCCCTCCGCGTCTCTCAATACCACCTGGTATTTTCCAGCCGCCTCCGCAGCCACCGCTGTCACCTCGTCGCCGCAGCGCGCCGCTCTCCTGTACTCTGCCCGCAGCTCCCTGATCACAGTTCCCTCCGGCAGCGTCTCCATAGCAAGCCTCACATACTCCACATTGTTCATGTGCCGGTTGGAATCGATCTGGTATTTTCTGATCTTAAAACGCTCCCGCTCTTCGCCGCCGGCAAGCAGCGCGATCTTCCTCGGGGCGTACGCCATGTCGAGTTTCGGCGCAAGCTCATACCCCTCCTGTATCTCCTGCGCCGGCCTCACCGGACAGCCTTTCCGGGTGTCTACGAACGTCCAGATCGATGCCGCCCTGACGATCACACTGCCCTCCTCACCGGACAGCGTAAAATTCCGGTATCCCAGAAATCCCTTGAAATCATAGGGCGCTGTCGCGATCTTGATCCGCTCGTTCAACCTGGGACGCCTGTCGATCACTATCTGCCACGAATTGAGCAGCCACGCCGTGTGCCTCTCATAAAGATACGCGACAGTGATGCGTCCGTTCTCCGCCTCAAAGATCGCCGCGTCCTGAAAACAGTCCAATATCGCGGGCACCGTCATGCACAGCGACGCATCCATAGCACTGTACCCCGCCTTCATCTCATATGTATACATTTTCTCACCCTTTCCCCATCAAACAAAACCGGATCAGTCCAAACACCAGAAGATGCACGGGATAAACCGCATAGAACAGGTACTTCATCTGCCTGCCGCGCTCCCCATTGTAAAAATGGATCGGTATCAGTGCGAGCGGCGCCGTGGTCTCGTAGGCAAATGCGCAGATCACCGCGGCATTGCGGATCCACTCCTGCATATTCCTGATATAGTAAAACAGGATGATGAACAGAACGCCCTTCCAGTGGTAGTCCACATCCAGTATCTCACCCGCGGACGCCGCAAACACAACGACCATCAGCCTCATCAGCGCAAATCTCATCCCGCGCTCCTCCCGCAGCCTGTCCAGCGCGATCAGCGCACACAGCCCGATGCAGAGCGTGAAATACACGTTCTGTCCCCGCGGATAAAAAATTTCCCCAAAGATCGCCATGTTGAACGGGATCTCTGATATCAGCGCGAACAAAAAGCAGTTTCTCAGATACTTTGCCGTATTCCTCGTGTGAAAGAACCCCTCCACCAGCAGAAAACAGTATATCGGAAATGCAATCCTGCCGATCTTCCTCATGACATAATAGACTTCATAGTGATACCCCTGTGCCATCTGCAGATACACCGCTGCCGCAAAATGGTCGATCACCATCGTCACCACTGCGATCCACTTTAGGACCGCCGCCGACATGCCAAATCTTTTTGCCGCCCCCTGCACGGTCTCCACCTCCCCCCAGTCTGCCGCCAAACAGCAAAGCCCCCCTCCCCGCTGCCATGCGGCGTGTGCAAAAAGGGCTACAGCACAAAGGCTGCAGCCCAAACAAAACCTTATGCCTTTTTGATCTTCGTCCTGAGCACATACCAGAGTGCGCCCGTAATGCACACGGAAGAGTACGTACCGCACACAATACCCACCATGAGCGGCAGCGCAAACTCCTTGATCGAGGTCACGCCGAGCACATACAGCGCAGCGACCATGACAAAAGTCGTCAGCGATGTAAACATACTCCTCGAGAGTGTCTGGCTGATACTCCTGTTGACCAGCTCCTCCAGCGAGTCCTTCTTCTGCATGGACACGAGATTCTCGCGGATGCGGTCAAAGATAACGATGGTCGCGTTGATGGAGTAACCCACGATCGTGAGCATACATGCGATGAACGTGCCGCCCACGGACACCTTTGCAACCGCGTAAAAAGCAAGCACGACAAGCACGTCATGCACCAGCGCCGCCACAGAACTTGCGGCAAAGCGGATATCCTTGAATCGGAACCATATATAGATCAGCATGCAGATGGTCGCGATGATCACTGCGATAACTGCATCGCTCTTCATCTCAGAGCTGATCGTGGAGCTGATCGTCTCCGCCGTGATCAGTTCCTCATTGACGCCAAACTTCTCCACCAGCGCACTGTTGAGCTGTTCCCTCTCCGTCAGATCCAGCTCCCTCGTCTTGAAGATCACCTCGTTGGAGCCTGCCACCTTCTGCACCTGCACCGCACTGTCACCCGTCACACTGCCAAACACAGGCACCACCTCCGCGTCGATCGCGGACAGATCCATGTCCTCATTGAAAGTGACGTTGGTGGAAGTCCCGCCCACAAAGTCCAGACTGTAGTTCAGTACCTTGCCGGTGGATGCGCCGTTGATGCCCATAAACACAAAGCCGAGCGCGATCACTGCGACAGAGCAGGCGAAAAATATATTTTTCTTTCCGAGGAACCTGACTGTCGCCTTCTCCTTGTTCCTGCCGTAGAACTTCACGTCCTTGAGCCCCACTGCAAACAGTGCCCTGAGGATCCACCGCGTCACAAAGAGCGCCGTGAACATGGAGAGCACGATGCCAAGGCCGAGCGTGTACGCAAATCCCTTCACCGTACCGGAACCCTTGATGCCGAGCACGAACGCCGCGATCAGTGTCGTCACATTGCCGTCAACGATCGCTGAGAGCGCTTTCTGAAATCCCGTGTCGATCGCATTCCTGACCGTCTTGCCGAGCGTGATCTCCTCCCGGATGCGCGCAAAGATGATCACGTTCGCATCGACCGCCATACCGATCGAGAGGATGATGCCGGCAATACCCGGGAGTGTCAGCGTCAGCTCAAATATATTCAGACAGATCACGATCAGACAGGTGTAGATGATCAGGGCGAGCACCGACGCAAATCCCGGAATGCGGTACACGATGATCATAAACAGGGCGATGATGATCAGACCGATCAGCGCCGCCAGCAGGCTTGTCCGCACAGCCTCCTCGCCGAGTTGTGCACCCACCACGTTCGAGCGCAGCTCCTCGAGCTCCAGTTTCAGCCCGCCGATACGGATCTGGCTCGCGATGCGCTCCGCCTCCTCAAAACTCGTCATGCCGGATATCTGTGCCCTGCCGTCCGTGAGCGCCGCCTGGACATTCGGCACACTGATAAAGTCCCCGTCATAGTAGATACCGATCGACTGACCGCTCGCAAATGCCTTTGTCGTGGCTTCGGCAAACTTTGTCGTGCCCTCCCCCGTAAAGACGAGATCGACGACAAACTGGCTGTTTCCCATCTCATCGCTCGCCGAGCCGCCGTCCGCCGCCTCGACATCCGTGCCCTCCAGGACGATGCTTCCGTCCGCCTGCAGCTCCTCGATCGTCTTGTTCAGTGAAAAGCCCGTCGCGCCGGAACCTGTATACGTATAATTCTGGTTTCCGTCCGCGTCCGTCTGCGCGATAAAGTACAGCGCGCCCGGGCGTCCCAGATCCGCCAGGATCGTGTTGGCATCAGACACCCCCGGTATCTCGATGTTGATCCGGTCAGCCCCCTCCTGGTACACCTGCGCCTCCGTGCTGTAGCCCTGCACGCGCTTCTGCAGCTTGTAGATCGTGTCGGCCATATCCTCGGCGGACGGATCCGCATCCCCCACCACCTGATATGTGATGCTCACACCGCCGGCAAGATCAAGTCCCTGCCTGATCCCAGACGCAGCTCCGGCCTTCTCTGTGCCAATACCCCATATCGCCACAAAACCCAACGCCGCTATGACGAGCACCGTCACAAGCAGCGTAACCACACCTTTGTTTTTCTTCATAATCCGTATAACTCCTTTACTATACAACAGCAGTCCCGCCCCGCGGCCCCTGCTGCCGGCATGAACAAACAATAACTACTCCGTATCCCCGGCAAGGGCAGCCTTGATCATGACTGCGCACTCAACACGCTTGCGCTGGAGTACACACCCCAGATCGTAGACATTGTTGATGTCCCCATGGAAATTGTATGCGTTTGCCGCACATCCCCCGCTGCAGTAGAACTTTGCAAAACAGTCCCTGCACTTTTCTTTTGAATATACATTGCACTCCTTGAACTGCCCGCGGATATCGGTGTTGGTGATGCCGTCGTCCACATTGCCCATCAGAAAATCTTCCTGACCCACAAACTGGTGGCAGGGATAGAAATCCCCCCACGGCGTCACAGCCAGGTACTCTGTCCCCGAACCGCAGCCGGAGAGCCTCTTGTAAACACAGGGACCGCCCTCCAGGTCGATCATAAAATGAAAGAAGTTGAATCCCCTGCCCTCCCTGTGTCTTTTGATCATCTCTGCGGCGAGCTTGTCATACTCCGCAAGGATCTCCGGGATATCCGACTCGACAAGCGCATAGTCCTCACTCTGCGCCGCTACCACAGGCTCCACTGAGATCTGTTTGAAGCCCAGATCCGCCAGGTGGAGGACGTCCGCCGCAAAATCTTTGTTGAAGTGCGTAAAAGTACCGCGCACATAATAGTTTGTCTGTTTTCTGCTCTCTGCGACCTTTCTGTATTTCGGAAGGATCAGGTCATAACTCCCCTGTCCGCCGGCGAGCGGGCGCATCCTGTCGTTGATCTCTTTCCTGCCGTCCACGCTCAGCACGATGTTCGCCATCTCCCGGTTCGCAAAATCAATGATGTCGTCGTCCAGCAGGACCCCGTTTGTCGTGAGTGTGAAGCGGAACTTCTTGTGGTGCGGTTCCTCAAGACTCCTGCCGTACGCCACCAGATCCTTCACGACCTGCCAGTTCATCAGCGGCTCCCCGCCGAAGAAATCCACCTCCAGGTTGACGCGGCTGCCCGAGTTTGCCACCAGGAAATCCAATGCCTTCCTTCCGACCTCGTAGCTCATCAGCGCGCGTCTGCCGTGGTACTCCCCCTCCTCCGCAAAGCAGTATCTGCACTTGAGGTTGCAGTCGTGGGCAATGTGCAGACAGAGCGCCTTGACGACAGTTTCGCGGTTCTTGAACGCGTCAATGCTCTTCTCATAGATATCCTCCGCAAAGAGCATTCCGTTCTCCTTCAATTCATATATCTCATCGACAATCTCGGACAGTTCTTCTGTCCTGCCGGCAAATCTCTCCTCCAGCGCCCCGTACGCGGCAGCCCTGTCCACATGTTCCAGACCGCTCTCCACCATACAGGCGATCACGTCATACACGATGTCATCGACAACGTGGACCGAACCACTGTTGACATCCAGTACGATATTGTATCCGTTGTTTTTATACTGATGTATCAATTTCTTTTCCTTCCCATATAATATTCATCTAATACGAACAATCGAGTAGGAGGGATGTTTCTCCCCCCTACTCGCTCTTACACATTTTTATTCTGAACTGTTCGTTCGGGCACCTGTGCGCCCCGCCTGGCGCGCCGCTTGCAGCACGCCCAGTCCTATTGCATTATTTACCCGCATTTTCACAGCTCTGGTTGCCGACAGTGCAGGATGTCTTGCAGGCTGACTGGCAGGATGTCTGGCATTCTCCACAACCGCCCTTTTTTGCAGACTCTTTGTAGTCCCTGGTCGTCAATGTCTTAATGTGCTTCATACTGATCGCCTCCTTAAAGAAATTCTCAATCGAAATAGTTCAATTTCAATAATCTACGATAGTATATCACATATTTCTACATTCGAAAAGCTTTTTTGTATACTTTTTTTCATACTTTTTTGATACTTATTTGAAACTTTTTATAAAAGATTTACATCACCTTCTGCAGATACGCCGTGTAAGCGTACAAAACCTGGTCGTTCAGCAGCACCCTCGACCAGCCGTCATTGCCGATCCCCGTGCGGAAGATCATGTCTCCCGGGTTGATCTGGATCACGATCGTAGCCGGGCTGTCCGTGCTGGGCACTGTCCTGAGATTTACCGCCGTGCTGGGTGTCACCACCTCATTCACGTCGAGATACTGCACATTCGCCGCGTTTGCCGCACTTACAGGCGCGGCGCCGCTCTTGTCCCTGGCTTCCGCTATACCATCGTAGTTGAAATAGGAAACATTCATATCCACGCTGCCCGCGATCCCCGGTATAACCGCGCTCTGTGTGTACTGCCACATCGCCTGCACCCCTGTGTAACTGCTCGCAGGCGTGATCGGGAAGGGCTCCGACGGATACTGTGCCACCCACACCTTATATCGATTCAGGATATCCATATTCCAGTCCGCGTTGTCTGTCATCTCATTTCTCGATGCATAGAACATCGGCGTGTAGCCTCTTGCGGCGATCGTGTCCAGGAATTTCACCGCCAGCGCCGTCCTCACTTCCCTGCCAAGCCCGTGCTGCCGGCTCGTCGAGCTGCGAAATCCCTCACAGTCGTACGCTACCGGAAACGTGATCTGATACTTATCCAGCAGATTCGCGGTGAACACCGCCTCCTCGACCGCCTCAGCCTCATTCACCGCGGCGGAGAAGAAATACGCGCCGACTTTGAGCCCGACCCGCTGTGTCTCCTGCAGATTGTATCTCGCGTAGGGATCCTCGTTCATGATCCCTGTGGACTGCGTGCGGTAGCCTACCCTGATCATCGCAAACTGCACGCCGGAAGCTGCGACCTGATTCCAGTCGATCGCCCCCTGATAACGCGACACGTCGATCCCCAGCGCCGCCTGTGCGACCTCGTTTGGCGCCGCCTGCACTGCAAGCTGTGGGATCATTGTCGACAATAGCAGTACAGCTGCCAGCAAGACTGCCCTGAACCCCGCCATTTTCTTATGTATTGCATTCCTCATAATACCTTTCTCCTCGTCTCTGTTATACTTTTATTTAATGCTACCCGACAAGTATAACATATTTCGACAAAAAAGAAAGTTTTTTTACAAAGTTTTTAGAAATCGCACACTCTACCCCAGCATGCCGCCGAGCATCCCGCTGCCAAGGCAGATCAGAAGTGTCGTGATGCAGGCATTGCTGACCGGCATAAAATCGGGATCCGCCACGGCGGACACTGCACAGATGATCACAAAGTACGCCGCCCCCGCCAGCATCCCCCAGATGAACCTGTGGCTCGCCGCACTTTTTGAGAAAAAGAGTCCCGACAAAAGCGAGGATATGCAGTAGATCACGATAATGCTGATATCCACAACATTCTCCCCGATCGAAAACTTGTACAGCAATCCCGCCACGAGCATAAGCAGCGCTCCCGTGATCAGGTATGCCGCCATCAGACACTTGAGGAGAGCCACCAGGCGCTCCGTACTGAATGCACTTTTCAAGATACACTACCTCCCATTTTTTCAAATATAATCTTGTATTATTGCTTTAACACTGTTATAATCTATGCTGATACATTTTAATTTATGACGTGATGCAATTCAAAAAGGAGTGATTTTGTTTTGGATACCCCTGGTGTCATACAACTTGTGATTCTCGTGATTCTGGTAGCAATGTCAGCATTTTTCTCGTCGGCAGAGACTGCCCTCACCACTTTGAGCAACGTCAAGGTGCGTGCCATGGTCGATGAAAACCCCACAGGAAGAGTTCTCACGCTTCAAAAGATCCTCGACAGCAAAAGCAAACTGATCAGCGCGATACTGATCGGCAACAATGTCGTCAATATCAGCGCTTCCTCGCTCATGACTTCCCTGGTCATACGGATATGGGGAAATACAGCCGTGGGGATCGGCACCGGCATACTGACTCTGGTCATCCTCATATTCGGTGAGATCGTGCCAAAGACATGGGCGATGTGCAACAACGAGAAGCTGTCCCTCGCCTACGCAAGGGTGATCTATTTTCTGATGCAGGCGCTGACACCGGTCATCTTTATCATCGACAAGATCTCCGGCTTTTTCCTCGGTATCCTCCATATCGACCAGTCGTCGCGCGTCATGATGACAGAGACCGAGCTGAAAACCTACGTCGATGTGAGCCACGAGGACGGTGTGATCGAACAGGAGGAGAAGAAACTGATCTACAATGTATTTGAGTTCGGCGACTCCGTGGCAAAGGACATCATGATTCCCCGCATCGACATGACCTCGATCGATGTCAACGCGACATACGGGGAGTTGTTGGGACTGTTCCGGGAATCCATGTATTCCCGCATACCTGTATATGAAAATGAAGTTGACAACATCATCGGTATCGTGATCGTCAAGGACTTTCTCCTGGTGGAGAACAGGGAAACCTTCAAGATACACGACATCCTGCGCGAGGGTTACTATACTTACGAGTACAAAAAGACAGCGGATCTCCTGCTGGAGATGCGTCTTCTGACCACCAATGTCGCCTTCGTCCTGAGCGAGTACGGCGCGACCGTCGGCATGATCACCGTGGAGGATCTGCTGGAGGAGATCGTCGGCGAGATCCGCGATGAGTACGATGCGGATGAGGCGGAACTCTTCAAAAAGATCAGCGACAGCGAGTACGAGGTCGGCGGCAGCCTGAAACTCGATGATATCAACGATGTCCTCGAAACCAGATTTGATTCGGAGGATTACGACTCGATCGGCGGCATCATGATCGAACTTCTGGACCGCTTCCCGGCGGAGGGTGAGACGGTTGTGACCGAGGATGGCGTCACGCTGACCGCAAAAAAGGTAGACAACAACCGCATCGAGACTGTGACGATCCTGCTCCCCGAATCAGGGGCACTTTCCAAAGAACAGGAGGAGGATCGCGAGTCCTCGGAGACAGACCTATAGCTATATCAAACGAGCAGGGGAACTTTTCCCCTGCTCGTTTTTCGTTTATCACATCTCCGCATAAAATTTGTATGTATTGATCATCTCGTCGGGCACCTGCGGTGTCACCTTCTGCAGTGCCTTGATCTTCAGCTCAAGCTCCTGCTTCTTTTTCACCGCATTTCTGAAACTCCGCGCCTGCGCCACCTCGTACGGCCTCTGTGCGTTCAGCTTCATCCGGATCTCCTTCTCAAACGGACAGTATGTCGCAAGAAGCTCTCTTGCCACCTTGTTCATCTTCATGGAGCCGTTCGCCTCATTCTTGATCCACGCCTCATAATCGATCAGGAATGTCTCCCTCGAGTTGTTCCTTGACTTCTGGATCTGCAGCTTCACTTTGTCGCGCGCCTCATCCGACAGATCCCTGTTCTTCCTGTAGAACTGGATATAATCCATGTACTCCGAGGTGAGGGACTTCACCTTGACATCGTTCCACGCCATTCCCTGTATACAGCGGCAGAGCTCCCAGCGGAACCGTCCGAACATCTTCACCATCATATCGTCGATGTTGGCGCTTGTCATGATCGGGAAGCAGAACCGTCCCGGCGTCCCCTTGTTCTTGTTGCCGATCTCCTGCCACATCGCCGCATTCGTTCCAAAGAGCGGGAACAGGATCACATCCGGATAGACATTTTTCATCACGGTCTCATTGATGATCTTCAACTCCGTATTGGAATAGATGACTTCCCTGTAAAACACGGAGTAGTCGATCTTCACAAGGCGCTGCACGCTCTCGTTGATCTTCTTTCTGGTGACGAGGATCTTGTCAAGATACCCGAAGATCGCTTCCTTGTAGAGGATCGGCATGTAGGAGGACGGCTGTCCGTACAGCGTGCGCGAATTGCTCATCTGCATGTTCATAACCTCGTACTCCACGCGTCTGTCCATATCCAGAAGCAGCTCTTTCTGCTCCTTCTCGGTGATCTCCCCCTGCTTTTTGAGTGAACGGAGATTTTCCACGTAGTCCTCGTCAAACTCACTCTTTGACGGATCCCGCTTTCCGTCATGGATCATGTCGAGCCACTCCATCATCGTGACAACCTTGCACGGTCCCTCGTTGACTTCCGGTTCAATGCTGCACAGGAACCGCAGGTGCTCCTCGTCGAGCAGCCGCTCATCCAGCATGCCATAGTTCATAAAGAGCTCGACTGCCTTGGGCGGATGGAGCAGCCCCTCCCTGATCTTGCGGTAACAGCTCAGATACAGTTTGAACACGAGCGGCGTGATCGCCTTTTTCGCCCGCTTGATATCATCCTCGACCGACATTCTGTCCGGCGCATTTACGATATGATCCACATTGGTCCTGAGTGTCTCGCTGTCGGCATCACCAAACGCGGCAAATTTCAGAACCTGCTCCATGGATCCGCGCAGAGACGCCATATCGCGCAGGATATCCTCCTCGCGCTCCTCCTGCGACCTCTCCTCCACAACAGGCGCATTTCCCGATGTCAGACCCTCCATCTTGCCCTTCAGTGATTCGATGTTAAAACTCGGTACATTGGGCATCTGCCCGCTCAGCTCTTTATGCTGGAAAGCCATCTCGTCGGCAATACCGTTCAGCAGCATGTGGACTTCATTTGGAATACCGTCCCTGATCTCGTGCGCCTTTTCACAGATATAGTCAAACAGATTGTTTCTGGGTCTCAGACACATCGCGTCCATCAGGTTCCTGATGTACTCTGTCACCTCCGCGCAATCCTCCAGGAACGCTGTCACGAGCTCCGCGATCTCCTTCACCTGAATGTGCGCCATCTCCTCACTGTACGAAAAATACATTTTGGTCGCACTCAGCGGGATCTTGGCGCCCTCCTCATAGTAGGGGATCCGATCCTCCGCGACACCGTGCGGCTCCTCATAAGGCTGGAGCTCCTCGAGCTCCTCGACGCCGATCGCGGGTATGCCGTATGTCCCGCAAATCCCCTTGTACTCCTCGTAGCTTCTCTGCGCAAAGGAACATAACCGCTCCGCGCGCTCATTGAGACTTGATTTGATCCGGTGGAGCTCCACTGCTATCCGAAACTGGGAGGAAACCATGATCGCACGGTAATCAGCATTTTTTGCGATAATATTTCGGACCGTCGACTCACCCTGTACCGGAAGTGCAAAGATCACAGAATCCTCCAATGCCGTATATGTCGCATTATAGAACTGGTTTCCCAATGAGTTCAGTGCCAGATAACTCCCCTGCGGGCGGACCATCCTGACATGTTCTTCCTGCAGGACCACCTTGCCTGAGAGAACGATCCCGATCTGGTTCATCTCCTCCCCTTCGCCAAAGATGACCTCACCCTTTTTCACTGCGTTTTTTCCGTTCACATTTAACATCTGTTTCCCTCCATACTATATTCTCCAGATCAATCTCCTCGGGTAGATCCGGGAAAAAATCCGTCTCGCTGCACACACAGATCATATATCCCTGCACCATGCCGTACCGTCTCGTATAAAACATCCGCTCGTGATCCATGTCATATATGCAGCTGTAATCCTCCGCAGTCACATACTGGCTGATCCCCGCGCCAATGCCCCTGCCGCTCAGCTTTACTGCACTTTCCTTGGCTGTCCACATACTGTAAAACGCCTCCGTCTGCCTGTTCTGGTCAGCGCCGTCGAGCGCAAGAAGCCTGTCGTACTCCCTCTCATGGTAGAATCTCTTTGCCAGCGTCATTTTCCACGGTTTCATTTCCTGCAGGTCGACCCCCACCGGCATCGTATCTGCCGCACAGATCACCCACTCACCCGAATGGGACAGTCCGTAGTGAAAATCACGGATCCCTTTGATATAAGGCTTGCCGTACATGCCCCTTCCGATCTCGGCATGCTTCCACTCCTCGATATCATGACCGGCCCGCAGAAACGCATGGCGGAGCAATAGTCCTGCGAAGATACTGCGCACCCTCTCGCCTCTGCTTCCGAATGCTGCTATCTTCCGGATCCGGTCCGGGTCCAACAGCGAACACAGCTGTTCCTCCTCATCTGCCTGCAGTTCATAGGTTTTTGCTGTGTATATCTGCATTTTTCTCCTCTGAAACACTACCCCGGCAGCAAGTGCCGGGGTAGCAACAATAACCTTATGTAGTCTTTAATATTTTCCGAAATCAGAGTCCAGTGAGATGATGCTCTCATTGTCAACATAATCACTGTCATCGTATGATGCCGAATCAAAATCAGACTTTCTGCCTTTTCCGGCAAGAAGCTTATACTTGCCGACTGCATTCTGAAGCTGACCTGCAAGACTTGAAAGCTCTGCGCTTGCCGCCGCGCACTCTTGTGATGTTGCTGAGTTCGTCTGTACGACATCGGCAATCTGGGTGATACCAGCGTTCACCTGTCCCACAGAACTTGCCTGATTTACAGACGCCTCCGCGATATTGCTTACGATCGATGCGATGTTCTCAACCGACAGCAGGATCTCCTCAAGGGCTGCCGCTGTCTCAACAGCAAGCTTGGAACCAACTTCCACCTTCTTGATCGAGTCCTCGATCATGACTGCAGAATCCTTTGCAGCCTCCGCCGACTTGTTTGCCAGTGTTCTCACCTCGTCAGCAACAACAGCAAAACCTTTTCCGTGTACACCAGCCCTCGCTGCTTCCACAGAAGCGTTCAGTGCAAGGATGTTGGTCTGGAATGAGATATCGTCGATCACCTTCATGATCTTTGAGATATTCTCGGAGGACTCGTTGATGTCCTGCATTGCAGAGATCATCTGCTTCATCTGCTCATTGCCGCGGATCGCTCCGTCCTTTGTATTCTGAACCAGTTCATTTGCCTTGTTTGCGTCATCCGCATTGACTTTCGCGCCGTTTGCGATCTCCTCGATGGAAACTGTGATCTCCTCGATCGCACTCGCCTGCTGCGTCGTACCCTGTGCCAGGGAGTTGCTCGCACTTGCCACTTCGTTTGCGCCCGATGTCATCCTCGCCGCCGCATCGCGGATCGTGGAGAGGTTCCTGTTGTTGTCGCGAAGCATCTTCACGATCGCCGTGCCGAGTGCATCGTCATCGCTCGCCTTCTTGTAAGTCGCTGTCAGATCACCTTCTGCAACCTGCTCTGTGACGCGCACCTGATCACCGATCGTCTTCATCATCATTGTGAAATCATCTGTCAGATCGCCAAACTCATCATTTGATGTCTTCTCAAGCTGGATATTGATATCGCCCTTCGCCATCCTTCTGGCAACATCGGAGAGTTTGTTCAGCGGATACTGGAGTCTCCTCTTTATGATAGCCGTCGCAAAAACGATACATATGATGTAAATCACAACAGCCATTCCGACGATGACGGTCTCTCTCAGCGAGATGTACTCCTCGATCGTCTCCCGCTCCTTGGTCGCGCAGACCATACCGACGATCTGGTTCGTACTATCCTTTACAGGAACATAGTAGCCATAGTAGAGACTGCCGTTGATCTCAAAATCATTTCTGGAAAACTCATTTCCGCCATTCAGCACCTCTGTGACCACCCTGGAATCTGCCTTCGTGCCAACGATCGGATTGCCCTGTGTGTCCTTGATCGTTGTCGCACGTCTCACGTCGCCAAAGAAGAGCGTGATCTCGCCATTGTTTGCACTTGCATAATGATCAACCAGTTCTCCAAGCTCCACCGAGAGGTTCACTTCGCCCTTGTACAGGTCGTCACCCTGCATGGAGTAATTTCCCGACGACACTCCGTCCAAAGCAAGCATCGTACCTGTCGCCAGCGCTTTGAGCGTCTTAAAGGTCTCAGACTCCATTCCCTGCTTCAGTGCCAATGTGGAAACCGACACGATAACGATACATGCCAGCATCATCGGCAGCGAAACTAATGAAATCACCAGCCACTTGATGCTAAACCTACGCCCTAAATTGTTTTGTTCATTCATAAGTAACATCCTTTCACACTATATTCTATTAGTACATTATCAGAGCAGCTCTTCCGGATCTTTTAGCTACTCTGATTGCTTAATCTCTATTTTAAATTGTTTCAACGATTAAGTCAATAGTATATATTGTCTGTCCAGTTAAAATTTTTTGGAAAATTTAACTTTTTTAGAATGTTAGATACTTTTTCATGGTGCGCAAGGCATTTTTTTCCAGCCGCGACACCTGTGCCTGGGAGATCCCGATGTACTCCGCGACCTCCATCTGCGTCTTCCCCTCGAAAAATCTCAGATTGATGATCTCGTTCTCCCGCTCGTCGAGCCGCTTCATCGCCTCGCTCAGTGATATATTCTCAACCCAGTTGTCCTCCTTGCACTTCTTGTCGCTGATCTGGTCCATCACATAGAGCGTGTCTCCCCCCTCCGTGTACACCGGCTCATACAGGCTCATGGGATTCTGGATCGCGTCGAGGGCATACACGATGTCCTCCTTGGGGATCCCGATCTCCTCGGAGATCTCCATGATCGTCGGCTCACGCAGATTCTTTTTCGTGAGGTTCTCCCGGGCATAGATCGCCTTGTACGCCGTGTCCTTCAGCGAGCGGCTCACGCGGATCGGATTGCTCGAATCCCTCAGAAACCTTCTGATCTCCCCGATGATCATGGGAACCGCATAGGTGGAAAATTTTACATCCAGACTGGAATCAAAGTTGTCGATCGCCTTGATCAGTCCGATACAGCCGATCTGGAACAGGTCATCCACATTCTCATTGGACTGTGAAAAGCGCTTGATCACGCTCAGGACCAGCCTCAGATTTCCTCTGATATACTCCTCTCTCGCCTGCATATCCCCCTGTTCTATCTTCTCAAAAAGCGCCTGTTTCTCCTCGTTTTTGAGTACAGGGAGCTTTGACGTATTCACACCGCATATCTCAACTTTTCCAAGTGCCATATCTACAATCCTCCTGATCTTTCTCCTTTATCTATGCCCGAAAGCAGGATCCCACCGCCGTTCGAACATATGTATAGAAGGTGTAAATACGTCTATGTACTGCAGTATGTCTTTCCCTGGCTCAGCTTGCCATCTCCTTCTTCAGCCGCTTCATGATCTTCTTCTCGAGCCTCGAGATGTAGGACTGCGAGATCCCCAGATAATCCGCCACCTCCTTCTGGGTCATCTCCATGTCGTCAGGATTGTTCAGACCGAATCTCAACATGATGATCGTCCGTTCCCGCTCCCCGAGTTTTGATATCGCGCGCTTGAGCTGGCTGCGCTCCACCTCTGTCTCGAGATCCTTGTAGATCACATCCTCGTCCGTTCCGAGGATATCCGACAGCAGCAGCTCGTTGCCGTCCCAGTCCACATTCAGGGGTTCGTCGATCGAGACTTCGAGCTTTGTCTTGTTGTTCCTTCTCAGGTACATCAGGATCTCATTCTCGATACACCGCGATGCATAGGTCGCAAGCTTGATGTTCTTGCTGCGGTTGAAGGTGTTGATCGCCTTGATCAGCCCGATCGTGCCGATCGAGATCAGATCCTCGACACCCACGCCGGTGTTGTCGAACTTTTTGGCAATATACACGACCAGCCTCAGATTGTGCTCGATCAGGAGCGCCCGCGCCTCACTCGCGCGCTCTGTCTCGAGCCCGTTGATCGCCCTGTTCTCCTCCTCCCCCTCAAGCGGCGGCGGCAGCACTTCCGATCCCCCGATGTACAGGATCTCATTTGCAGCTGCATTTGCGACATTGCTCTTTTTCCCGAGGGACAGCCGCATCTTCCCCGGCAGATATAGTTTTATGATCATAATTTTCCTCCAATTTCTCACATTATCAGGCTATGGTTCAGTATCATCTGGAAATCCCCGTTCTTCGACAACTTCCCTTTATAGAAAGCTACTACCGCCCCTCTCTTCACCACTTGTTCCCTCTCCCTGTGAATGACCAGTTCATCCACCACGATCCCCTCCAGGATCCCGTGTTCCCTGCCGACACTCTGATACGGGATTATTTTATATTTCTGCGGGTATTTTTCGATCCACCCTCTCATGGTGTTTGTCTCCTCGACCACGGACACCGGTTTGCCGGATACCGGATCTGTCAGAAGATTCCCTGTGTCAAACAGTGCCCTGCAGACAACAGTTTCTCCCTCCTGTGTCAGGATAACTTCGTAGATGCATCTTGATTCCACCAATCTGCGGTATGCAAGTATGAAGACCACGATCCCGGCGATCACACCTGTCACCATGATCTGTGCGATCCGCTCCCCCACAAGCCTGCCGGCACACTCCATGAGCTTTCCGTACGCAAACAGCATCCCGTGCAGATAGATGATGCCCATGCCGAGCAGCCGGATCGTCATCCTGCCTCTCGCAGGGCGCCGCACACAGATCAGGATCATCGCTGTGTCCAGTGCGAGCACCGACAATATATATGCAGCACCGTATCTGATGCCGGACATCAGGATCATCACCGCCCCTGTTCCTCCGGCCAGCGATGCCGCCAGGAGCCGCGGGAACAGTATTCTCTCTCTCAGAAGCAGGAGTGTCAGGATCAACAGCTGCATATCCATCAAAATATTCTGTACCAGAAAGACATCGATATATACCTCATAAATTCTGATCACCTCCGTCCCTATAATGGGATTATACAAAAAAGTCCCATGCTTTTTTGTCAAAGCATGGGACTAAATTATGTTTATTTTTCGACTTTATATGAGTCTGTTCCGGTCTCCTGACCTATCTCTTCAGGAAACTTGGTATGTTTAAAGTCTGCTCTTTCACATTGCTTCTCAGATCCGTGGGCGGCTTGAGAGTGTTGTTTGGCCTGGGCTGCATCCCCTGTGGTGCCTGTCCATTCGGCGGCATCATGCCGGCTCCCGCAGGTGCCTGTGGTCTGGGTCTCACCGGAGTGTTTTGTACGTTGTTGGGCCTCACCGAGAAGTTGCTGTTGATCCTGCCCCTGTTGTTGATCGGCGAATTCGGAGCGGACTCCACGATGCCGGTCGCGATGACCGTAACGGTACAGGAGTCTGCCATATCCTCATTGTACATCGCACCGAAGATGACATTGATGTCCTCTCCCGCGAGTTCCTGCACATAGCTTGCCGCATCATTCGCGTCAAAGATGGAGATGTCACCCGAAATATTGAGAATGACATCCGTCGCCCCGCTGAGGGTTGTCTCAAGCAGCGGTGACTCGACTGCCATCTTGATCGCATCCGCCGCCTTATCCTCGCCCTTGCCATATCCGATCCCGATGTGCGCGATGCCTTTCTCCTTCATGACGGTCTGCACATCCGCAAAGTCGAGATTGATGACGGACGGCACGTTGATCAGGTCTGTGATGCCCTGCACGGACTGCTGAAGAACCTCGTCCGCCTTTTTCAGCGCGTCCGGCATGGTTGTCCGCCTGTCGACGATCTCGAGCAGCTTGTCATTGGGAATGACGATCAGCGTGTCGACGTGCTCCTTGAGCTTCTCGATCCCCGTCAGCGCATTGGTCATGCGCGTGCGCGCCTCGAATTTGAACGGTTTCGTGACAACACCGACAGTGAGGATCCCCATCTCCTTTGCGATCGCCGCCACGATGGGCGCCGCGCCGGTTCCGGTTCCGCCCCCCATCCCGCAGGTGACAAACACCATGTCCGCACCCTTCAAAGACTCCTTTATATCCTCCGAGCTCTCCTCCGCCGCTTTCTCGCCCACCTCGGGCTTCGCTCCCGCGCCAAGTCCCTTGGTCAGCTTCTCGCCGATCTGCAGAAGTTTGGGCGCCTTGCAGAGCTGCAGAGCCTGCTTATCTGTATTGACTCCTATAAATTCAACACCAGTAATCGTCTCATCTATCATTCGGTTGACGGCATTGTTGCCGGCGCCGCCTACACCTACTACTATTATCCTTGCCGCTGCATCTGTTTCGTTTGATCTAATCTCGAGCAAGTTTCCTTCCTCCTTCATAATTCCTATTAAATTCCATCTAACTTATCATATAATTTTTTTAGCAATTAATCAACCTATTTTTTACTTTTCTTTTCTTAATTATTGTGAAGCGCTACTTTCCTTTCTCAAATGATACACTTTTGCGGTCCGCGGTGTAGTTCTGCAAATCAAGTGTTCCTCTCTCACCCGCCAGTGACGGCAGTATCTGCGGAAGCTGCATCAGCTTTTCGTCCAGATTGTCCAGCGCGCCGATATTGACCTTCACCCCGCCATAGCCCAGCGTGACATTGTAGTTCTTGTCAAACTGTATCCTGTCGCACAGGACATCGTACTTGTTGAGGAGTTTCGTGATCGTCAGGATATTTTGAAAGATCTGTTCATTCTCCACCGGCAGCTTCTCGTGGAGCACAACGTGGTCGAAGGAAAGCCCCGTCACCTGCGGGATGCCTTTCGTCGTGACCTTGGAAGTCTCCACCACCACGCCCTCATTGTCAAAATACATATATCTCCCGAGATACTGCACATACCCGGCGAGCGCTTTCTCGTACACGGTGATCCGTATCGTGTCGTTCGACTGGACCATGACATCCATCGTCTCCACGAACGGAACACCCTCTATCCCCTTATTCTTGTATTTCAGGGACAGATAGAGGGAGTTGTCACCCAGATACCCCGTCATGACCATCGCCTTGATCTCCTCGGCGGAGTAGTGCTTGTTGCCGTCAACCTGAACCGTCCTGACCGTGAAGTGCGTCAGCAGAAAATACGAAGCCATAAGGAACACATTGACGATGCCAAGCAGAATGATAATCCGTATTTTAACCCTTATATCCGGCATGTTTGTTATGATACTGTCCTGTTTATCCATGACTTTTTCCTCATAATTGTATACGGTCAGCCGATGTAACTGATCCGCGCCCCAAGTGCTGTGAAATCCCCTACAATATCCTGATACCCTCTCCTGATATACCCTGAATCCGCCACGGTCGTGATCCCCGATGCACACAGACCTGCGATCACGAGCGCCGCCCCGCCGCGCAGCTCCCTGGCTATGACGGTGCGCCCCTCGAGCTCCCTGCCTCCTGTCACGAGCGCCGTGTCCCCCTTGACCTCGATGTCCGCCCCCATCCGCCGCAGCTCCTCCACGATGCGGAACCTGCTCGAAAATATCTTCTCCCTGACCGCAAGCCGCCCGCGCGCCATGCACGCTGCCACAAGGAGCGGCGACTGCAGGTCGGTCGGGAAGTCCGGATATACCTCCGTCTCTATGTACGGGACATTTACGATCCTGTCGCGGTCACATGCATCGATCGTCATCTCATTCCTGTCGGCATCGACGGTGAGTGCAGCCCCCATCCCCCTTATCGTATCGCAGATACTGTCCAGCTGTCTTATGGGAACATTTTCCAGCGCTACCTCGCCGCCCGCCGCCAGCGCCGCAAACAGATATGTCCCCGCGACGATCCTGTCGGAAATGATATCGTACTCGATCCCCCGCAGTCTTGACAGTTCCACGCCCTGGATCACGATCCTCCCCGTCTTTAACAGGGTTCCCGCATAGTCGATCCTGGCGCCTGCCGTGTTCAGAAACCTGCACAGTTCTATGATCTCAGGCTCTTTTGCCGCATTTTTGATGACTGTCGTCCCCTGCGCCGTCACTGCCGCCAGGATGACATTCTGTGTCGCCCCCACACTTGGAAACGCGAAATCGATGACTGCCCCTCTCAGCTCATCGGCGTACGCGTGAATGTGATTTCCCTCTATCCAGATCTGCGCCCCAAGCTTTTCCAACCCATACAGGTGCAGGTCAATCGGCCGATCGCCGATGACACATCCGCCCGGATAGTTGACACAGACTTCCCCCAGACGCCCGAGCATCGCGCCCATCATGATGACGGACGAGCGCATGGCTGAGACGTACCGCTCCGGCAGCCTGTGCTCCCGCACACTGCGCGTGTCGATCTCGACCGCCTCTGCGCCGGCACTCACTATATTTACGGCTGCCCCTGTGCTTTTCAGGAGGTTGAACATGCATTCGATATCCGTGATGTCCGGGCAGCCACGCAGCACGCACTTTCCCGGTATCAGCATGCACGCCGCCAGTATCGGGAGCGCTGCGTTTTTAGAACCCTGTATCCGTATCCTGCCGTCGAGCGGCTTTTTTCCTTCCATTCTTATAGACTCACTGTTTCTGCCAAAATGGGCCATAGATCTCACCACATATTCATATCAATCACAATATTATATGCGTGATCCCGGGAAAAATTACCGGCAGCTCTTACTTACATTCAGCACGATGCCGATCTCTGCCAGCAGAAACAGTGTCGAGGTGCCTCCATAGCTGATGAACGGCAGCGTGATCCCGGTGTTGGGGATCGTATTTGTCACAACGGCTATGTTCAGAATGACCTGTATCGCGTAATGCGCCATCACCCCCACCACGAGCAGTGATCCAAACCGGTCCACAGTCTTGTTGGCGATGACCATACAGCTCCAGATCAGCACCACAAAGAGCAGAATGATCGCCAGTGCGCCAAACAGTCCCAGCTCCTCACATATGATGGAAAAGATCATGTCATTCTGAGCCTCCGGCAGAAATTTTCTCTTCTGCATGCTCTGTCCCAGACCTTTTCCCCAGATACCGCCCGAACCGATCGCATACAGCGCCTGAAGTGTCTGAAACGCCTTGTCTGTACTGTAGGCCTCCGGGTGAAGCCACGCTACGACACGTCCCAGACGGAAGCTTCCGCTCGACACATCGACATTGGACGCATATGTCACCAGCGCCACCACCGCTGCAAGGATCGTCACGCCCGCCGCCACAAACCACTTGTAATCCGGCACCGCCACAAAGACCATGGCGACCGCGATCCCCATGATGATGATCGCCGAACTCAGATTGCTGGTCAACAGGTATACGAGCCCGGCGATGAACGTGGGCGGTATAAATATGATCGCGAGACCTTTGGGCGTCCGCACAACATTTTTCCCCAGGCTCTCCAGCCTCTGTATGATACTCGCCAGATAAATGATCACACCGATCTTTGCGACCTCCGCAGGCTGGAACGTAATGACCTGCAGGTCGATCCACCGGCTCGCACCGTTCCGGGTGATCCCCAGCGGCGTCTTTACCAGCACGATCAGCACTGCGGACACGATCATCGCGATAACATCAAATTTCTGCAGTTCCTTATATGGAAACTTGATCATGATATATAAACCGACAAATCCGATCAGCGTAGACTGTGCCTGCTTTTTCAGGTAATAGGCTGAGTCATTGTAGTCTATCCCGGCTTCATAGGAACTCGCGGAATAGATCATCAGAAGCCCAAAGCCAACCAGAAACAACACGACCGTCAACAGGACATAGTCCATGTTGTGCTTGCTGCTCCGGAATCTCACCGGTTGTCTTGCCATGAGTTGTCTTGCCACACTATCACCCCTCCAGTTTATTTACATAATCTTTGAATTGGCGCCCCCTCACCTCATAGTTCGGGAACATGCCCCAGCTTGCACAGGCAGGTGATAAGAGCACTGCGTCTCCAGCCTGCGCCTCCCGGACACATGCGTCAAGAGCTGCCTCAAAGGTATCCTCGAACAGAATGTCCTTTTCGGGATAACCACATCTTACCGCGCACTCTGCGATCTTCTCCCGCGTCTGCCCGATCAGGACCAGCTTCTTTACCTTTCCGTCAAAACAGCGGATCCAGTCATCATAGGTACTCCCCTTGTCATACCCTCCGCCGATCAGGACCGTCGGCCGGTCCATCGCCCTGATCCCCTGTATGGCGGCGTCCGTGTTCGTCGCCTTGGAGTCGTTGTAGTACACGACGCCGCGCTTTGTCGCCACATACTCGATCCTGTGCTCCACTGCCACGAAACGCCTGACGGTGGCGAGGATGCGCTCCATCGGCACACCCGCGCTCATGCTGATCCCGATCGCCGCCATCACATTCTCAACATTGCAGATTCCGACAAGGTTCATGTCCGTCTTCACGTTCATCAGGCGCTGCGATACGCCGTCCGCGGCGAGATAGATCTCTTCCCCCTCACAGTAGAGCCCATTCTCCAATTTCCGCGCCGACGAGAAGTACACAACCTTCGCCGGGCACCTGTCCCCGAAGCGTCTCGTATGATCGTTCTCGTAATTCAGGACACAGTAGTCCGCCTGCGTCTGGTTCCTCGTCACCGCCTCCTTCGCCGCCACATAGTTCTCCATCGTGTGATGGCGGTTGAGGTGGTCCGGTGTGATGTTCAGGATCGCCGACACCTGCGGGTGAAAATCCTCGATCGTCTCCAGCTGGAAACTCGAGATCTCCGCTACAGACACGGTGTCCTCACGCATGAGCGGCGCAGCGTCCGTGTACGGATTCCCTATATTTCCGACGATATACACGCTGTCGTAGTACTCCTGCATGATCTGCCCCACCAGCGATGTCGTCGTCGTCTTGCCGTTCGTACCGGTGATCGCGAGCACCCTGCCCTTCGCAAAGTGGTACGCGAGTTCGATCTCTCCCCAGATATGGATCCCCCGCTCTTTCATATAGAGCACGAAATCCGCATCGACCGGCACGCCCGGGCTCAGCACGGCAAGTTCGATACCATCTGTTATTTCTATCGGAAACGCGCCTGTATGGATCACTGCCGCAGACTCGCGCCCGAGTTTCTCCCCGATCGACGCCCTCACCGCCGCCGCGTCCGTCTTCTCATTTCCGTCATAGATGACTGGCAGCGCGCCATTTTTTTCAAGCAATACCGCCGAGCCGATACCGCTCTTGCCGGTTCCGACTACGATCACGCTCTTATCCCTTATATCAATCATGGTCTTCCCTACACCCTTTCCATGTAAAATTGTGATATCCACCGATCACTGATAACCGATCTCCTCCAGATATGGCAGTATGTTCTCAAAAAGCTGTCTCACAACAGGGGCTGCGATCTGACCGCCGTAATACGTCCCCTGCGGCGTGTCGATGATGGCAAGCGCCATGACCTTCGGATCATTCGCCGGGGCGAACCCCAGAAACGAGGCGATGTATCTGCCGCTGCCCCTCGGAAGAGTCTGGCTCGTGGCTGTCTTGCCGCCCACGCGGAAGCCTTCCACATAGCCGTTTTTGCCGCCTCCGTTCTCCACGACCTGCTCCAGCGCGTATTTTAATTTCTCTGTCGTATCAGATGACACGATCCCCTCGGACACCGGATATACAAACTCATTGACCGATGTGCCGTCCGGGCTCACCGCCCTCACGCCAAAATGGGGCGTCACCAGCTTACCGCCATTGATCAGTCCCGCCACTGTCGTCATCAGCCGGATCGGTGTGATCTGAAAAGACTGTCCGAATGATATCGTGGCGAGCTCCACCTCGCCGATTTTGTCCGGCTGGTGCATGATCGTGCCCGCCTCACCCGGAAGATCGATCCCTGTCTTCCTCCTCAAGCCAAACTGCGTAAAGTACTCATAGTAGCGCTGTGCCCCGATCCGCAGTCCGACTGTGATAAAAACCGGATTGCAGGAGTTCATGACCGCGTGGGTAAAGTCCTCCGCCCCATGACCCGCGATCTTGTGGCACCGGATCTTCCTGTCGTCCACGATGATAAACCCCGGGCAGGAAAAATTGTCCTCCAGGCGAACCGCACCGCTCTCGAGCCCTGCCGCCGCCGTGATGATCTTGAATGTGGAACCCGGCTCATACGTGTCATTGATGCAGCCGTTGCGCCACATCCCATTCAGCAGATCCTGCGTGCTCTCCGCCTCTCCCTGTCCATCCGCCGCCGCACTGTCCGCCTGCACCTGAAATTCATCAATCAGCGTATACGGATCGTTCAGATGAAACTCCGGCACATCCACCATCGCGAGGATCTCACCGTTGTCTACATTCATGACAATGATCGACACGCCCGCCGCCTGCTTCGTCTCGTATGCCTGCTTTGCAAGCTGTGTCGCATACCGCTGTATATTCACATCGATGCTGACATAGAGGTCTTTTCCCGCCTCAGGCTCCTTCCTGCGCTCCCCCATGCCGTCGAGCTCGATCCCCTTGGCATCTGTCAGCGTCAGGATCTGTCCCTTCTTGCCGGTCAGATACTCCTCGTAGGAAACCTCCAGACCGATGATCCCCTGATTGTCCCCTCCGGTGAATCCTAGCACCTTAGATGCCAGATCATCGTATGGATAATATCGCTTATAGTCCTCATCCACCTTCACTCCCGCCATATCATAATTTCGGATTCTGTCGCCGGTCTCTTTGTCCACGTTGCTCCTGATGCGCTCTCTCGCACTGTACTTTTCCACACGCTTGCGCACATATTCCTCGGAAAGCTCCAATTCCCGGCACAGCATATCGATCACCTTCTCGGGTTCCTCGAGCTGGCTGTGGATGACCGAAATAGTGCAGACTGTCTTGTTATCCGCAAGGACAGTCCCCGTCGAGTCGATGATCCTGCCCCTTGCTGCCTTGATATCGCGCTCCCTCTCGTGGAGCTGTGTCGCAAGCTCCGTATAGTGCTCCGAGCACAGGATCATCAGATATCCCACGCGCACGCCCAGAAGCAAAAGCATCGCCACACACACTGCACACAGCACAAAGGTCTTCCTCTTCTGTACGGTCATATTCCGTCTTCCCGCGCTGTTCCTGATCGCCATCATTGCCCTCTATCGTCACAATTCTGTATTGCTACTATTTTATGACATTTTGCGGATCAAGAGAACTATCTCTGCAAAAAACTGTCCCTACTCCTCCGCGGGCGGTCCGTCAGCGCCATCATCCGCCGGATCAGGGAGTACATCACTGTCCTCCGAGACATGGTTCATCTCCGCCGGCTCACCTGTCACCGGGTCGACCAGCTCCCCGGTGTCCGGATCGACCACATAAAACGGATTCACCGTACCCGATCCGCCTTCGCCGGATCCGCCGTTTTCTGCCCCCTCGGTGTTACCGTTCTCACCGCCGGCTGCGTCTCCCGCTTCTCCGTCACCGCTCCCTGCGCCCTCACCGTCAGCCGTGCCGCCCTGCACGATATTGCCGAGCAGCCTGTCCGCCTCCTCCTGCTCCGCGATCGTCATCTCCTCCGTCCTTGCGATGTGCAGATACGGGAGCACTTCCGTCAGAATGTTCTTGACAATGCCGGTCGCGTATGTCGCGTGAGGCTGATCTCTCACGTTTGGTCTGTCAACCACGCAGTAGATCACGATCTGCGGATCGTCCGCCGGCGCAAATCCAATGAATGAAACCACATAGTTCGTATCATCGCGCGGAACCATCTCCGCGGTTCCTGTCTTTCCGCCGATTGCGTATCCTGCCGGGCGCGCAGACTTTCCCGTACCTTCCGCAACCGTCGCGTACAGGTACTGCCGCATCTGCTCCGATGTCGACGACGATATCGTCTGTTTCAGTACCCTGGGTTCGATGTTTCTGATCGTATCGCCGTTTGAGTTCACGATCTTGCTCACCACGTGCGGCTCGTAGTAGTACCCGCCGTTTATAATAGAAGAAAAGGCTGTCGCCATCTCGATCATCGTGACATTATAACCCTGTCCGAAGGAGGCTGTCGCAAGTTCCGCAGAACGCATCGTGTTCTCGTTGTACACCAGTCTCGCCGTCCTTGCCTCCCCCGCAAGGTCAATATTGGTCTTCAGCCCGATGTTAAATATCTGCTCGAACTGCAGTGTATTCTTCACGCCGAGCGCCTCGCCCATCTTCATGAACGCCACGTTGCACGACATCTCCAGGGAACCGCTCACATCGAGCACGCCATGTCCCCTCGTAACATTACAGTTGATCGTGTGTCCGCCCACCTCGAGATTCCCGCCGCAGTCGTACGTCTCATTGCCGACGATCCTGCCCGTCTCAAGTCCAGCCGCCAGCGTGATCGCCTTCGCCGTGGAGCCCGGCTCGTACGTGTCCGATATGCAGAAATTTCTCCACAGGTTGTTCAGCGCATCGTAGTAGGTGTCGTCCGCCTCCATCTGCGCGATCTGCTCCTCCGTGTAATAGGCGGACAAGTCCTTCGGATTGTTGAGGTCAAAGTCGGGATAGCTTGCCATCGCCATGATTTCCCCGTTGTTGCAATTCTGGATGATGACAGCGATGTTGTGTGCGCCCTGCTCCCCCTCCCTTTCCTCACCAATATGTTCTGCGTTGAACTGCTTGATATACTTCTCGCAGATCGCCTGGATGTTGGCGTCGATCGTGCTCACGAGCGTGCTCCCGTCCACCGCTGCTACGGTCTTGCGCTCTAACGCCGCGTCGTCGTTCAGGTATCCGTACTCTCTTCCATTCGTACCGTTTAGTATGTCATTATAGTACTCTTCCAGCCCATACGTCCCATTGTTGTCCGTCCCGGTAAAACCGATCACGTCGCAGGCGAGCGTATTGTTCGGATAACGCCTGATATACTCCTCCTCAAACCATACGCCGTTGATGAGCCCTATTTTTTCCTTGCTCTTTGCGGAAGCCTCATTGTACTCGTTCTTCCGGTCAAGGAACGGACTCATCTCATCGTAGGTGATCCTCTTCTTGAGGACATAGTACTGCGAGTTAGGGTTGTCCGTCACATACTGCCGGAGCTCCGCCTGATTCAGCCCAAAGCACTCGGCGAGCGCCGTCAGCGTGGGATCCACGTTCTTTTCGTCTGAGAGCATGACCTTACAGTCGAGAACGACATTGTACACTTTCTCGCTCGCCGCTAGGATCGTGCCGTTGGCATCCAGGATGCTCCCCCTCTTGAAGGGCAGTGTCTTGGAGTCGTAGCGCTGCTGTGACAGGATCTTTTTCTGGTAATCATTCCGATTGTCGCGCGCAAGACAGTACAGACGTCCCCCCAACCCCGCAAAAGCCAGCAGGATGATCAGCATCATCACTGCCAGCTTCATAGATTTTACTTTGTTCAAACTCACCCGCTGTCTCCTCAGCCTTTTCCTGTCAGCCCTGGTATTGCGGCTGGCATTCCTGCTTCGGGGAACGGTATTGCTCCTGGTATTGTTCCTGCCAGTAGTCCTGCTGTTATTTCTACGTCTTTCTGCCATCAAATCACCCGCTTACACTCCTGCCGATCACTCCGGTAACGCTCCATACTGGCGGACATAATCATTTCCCTCGCCAGTGTACTCGACAACCTGCCCTTCCTTTGCATATTTCATACCGAGCTCATTGACTGCGATGCGCTTGATCTCCTCCAGGTCAATGCTGCTCATGATCTTCGTGTAGGTCTCGTCATTTGCCAGTTTCATCTCGTAGAGCTGACTCTCAAGCTTCGAGATCGTCGCGATGTGGTTTGTGATATTGGACTGCAGATTCACATAGAACATAAGCACACTGCAGACGATCACAAACGCCGCAGCTGCCACCGCAATATACCCCTTATTCATGGGAACTGCTTTGATCCTGGTTCTGCGCACTGACTGCGTGCGGTTCCTCGGTCTCTCGTACTCACGCCTCGCAGATGTGTTCTGCAGCTTTCTGACTGCACTTCCTTCTATATATATATGGTCCTGATTCGTATTTCGACTGCCTGTGCTTTGTCTGCTTGTACTTGTCCTTGTTGTTGGATTGGCACGTCTCATTTTCAATGTCCTTTCTTCATTGTTTCATCACAGACTGTATCCTCGCAAGGCACTGTGCCCGTGCGCGGTTCCCTGTGATGGGTTAACACTCAGATCCGCTCAAAAACCCTGAGTTTGGCGCTCTTTGACCGCGGATTGCCGCCGATCTCCTCCTGCGTGGGCAGGATCGGCTTGCGGGTTATGACTTTCCCGTACGGGATCTTCCCGCAGACGCACACCGGAAACTCCGGCGGGCAGGTGCATGGATTCTCCATCTCCCTGAAAAAATTCTTGACGATCCTGTCCTCAAGCGAATGAAATGTGATGATGCACAGCCTTCCCTGCGGATTCAACAGATCCACAAAATCCTGAAGAGAATCTCTCAGCACGTCAAGCTCATGGTTGCACTCGATGCGTATCGCCTGAAAAGTCCTTTTCGAAGGATGTCCGCCCGATGCGCGCATCCTGGCGGGAATCGCTGCCTTAATGACATCGTTCAGCTCAAATGTCGTCTCGATCGGCTTCGCCGCCCGAGTCTGCACGATATGCCTGGCGATATTTTTGGCAAACTGATCCTCCCCGTAATCCCTGATGATCCGGTACAGCGTCTGCTCATCATAGTCATTCACGATATCTCTCGCTGTCAGCTTCTGCCGCTGATCCATGCGCATGTCAAGCGGCGTATCACACTTGTAAGTGAACCCCCTCTCCACCGTGTCGAGCTGATACGAGGACACACCGAGATCGAGGACGATACCATCTACGTACTCTACGCCCTTTCCCCTCAGTGCCTCTCTTGCATTGCAGTAATTATCCCTGATAATGGTAACTTTTTCCCCAAATTCTTCTAATCGTTTCCCCGCTGCCCCGACAGCAGCTTCATCCTGGTCGATCCCATAAAATCTACCGCCGTCCCCAAGCCTTTTACACACTTCACAGGCATGTCCGCCCCCGCCGAGCGTGCCGTCCAAATACACACCGTCCGGCTTGACATTCAGTGCCGTGATCGTTTCTTCAAGCAATACTGATGCATGTCTAAATTCCATCTCCATACTATGGTTCCTTTCTGGATTGACCTGGTAACTGTTCAGAAATAGCCTGTACAGTTCCTACACGGTCTCCCATCCCACAGCCTGTCCCAGACCGGATCAGATCATCAGTCCAAGTTCAGACATATGTTCTGCGATATCATCCATATCGTCGTACTCCGAAGTTTCCTCCCAACGATCTCTGCTCCAGATCTCGATGCGTCCTCCCACTCCTGCGAGGACGACCTCCTTATCCAGCGCCGCAAACTCCCTTAACACAGACGGTATCAGTATTCTTCCCTGCTTGTCCACCTCCACGCTGGCTGCACCAGCCAGGAAAAAACGGACAAATTTGCGAGATTCCTTGTTCATAAGCGGTAAAGCTTTCAGCTTTTCTTCAAAAGCGGACCACTCGGTGTTGTCGTACACAAACAGACAGCCATCAAGCCCCTTCGTCACCACGAAATCATCTCCCAAAACTTCGCGGAACTTCGAGGGAATAATCAGCCTGCCCTTCGCGTCTATCGTATGATTGTATTCACCCATGAACATCCAATCACCACCACTTTGCACCACTAAGTTCCACTTCCTACCACTTTGATTCCTATTTTACATGAATTACGGCAAAATAACAAGCAGAACTTATGTATTTGGTCGGTTCATTGTGGCTCAAAAAACGCAAATCCGGAAGCTGTAACCCTCATATCAAAAAAATGGAGAAAATTTCCAAATAAATTCAGAATTTTCTCCATTAAAGTATCTGTTTCAGTATCTGTACAATATCAATGATATCATTTCAGCCATTATCCAACCAGGTCAAACAGGCTGATCTGGTTCGACTCCGGTATGTCTCCCAGCAGCCCCAAGTCCGCCATCAGATCGATCACGGTCTTTGACACCTTCGTCCGGCTCCGGAAGTCATCCTTTGACAAAAACGGTCCGTCCTTTGCCGCCTCCATGATCGCGTCCGCCGCCTTCTCGCCAAGCCCCTCGATGCTGCTCAGCGACGGCATCACCTTGTCGCCCACGATCTGGAAGTTCCTCGAATGCGCCCTGAAAATATCGATCGGCTCAAACGCAAACCCTCTCGCGTACATCTCCTGCACGATCCGCATGTCCTTGAGCGCATCCTGCTCCTTGTTGGACAGGCTGTCACCGCGCTTTCTGTACTCCGCCATGACGCGCTCAAGCTGCTCCCGCCCCAGACACATAGTCTCGTACGAGAACGCTGACGCCCTGATACTGAAAAATGCACAGTAGTACGCCAGCGGATAGTTGATCTTGCAGTACGCGATGCGCCATCCCATCATGACATATGCCGCCGCGTGCGCCTTGGGGAACATGTACTGTATCTTCTCGCACGACCACACATACCAGTCCGGCACATCGTGGTCGAGCATGTCCTGCTTCCACTCCGCCCAATTGCCGCATTTTCCTTTTGCCACAGTGCCCTTTCGCACAGCCTCCATGATCTTGAAGGACTCCTCCGAGTCCAGACCCATACCGATCAGATACGTCATGATATCATCGCGCGTACAGATCGCCGTCGAGATCGTCGCCTTTCCCTCCTGGATCAGCGTCTGCGCGTTGCCGAGCCAAACGTCAGTTCCGTGTGACAGGCCGGATATTCTGACCAGATCCGAGAAGTACTTTGGCTGCGCGTCGATGACCATCTGCATCGCAAAGTCCGTGCCAAACTCGGGGATCCCGAGACACCCAAGCCTGCATCCGCCGATATCCTCCGGTGTGATGCCTAGCGCCGAAGTGTTCTGGAAAAGCGACATCACCTCCTTGTCGTCGAGCGGTATGGTCGTCGGATCAATCCCCGTCAGATCCTGGAGCATGCGGATCATCGTCGGATCGTCGTGCCCGAGAATGTCGAGCTTCAACAGATTGTGGTCGATCGAGTGATAGTCAAAGTGCGTCGTGATCGTGTCCGTCGTCATGTCGTTCGCCGGATGCTGCACCGGCGTGAAGGAATCGATCTCCTCCCCCACCGGCAGCACCACGATACCGCCCGGGTGCTGTCCTGTAGTGCGCCGCACGCCCACACACCCCTCCACGATGCGGTTGATCTCACTCGTCCGCTTGTGCTTTCCGCGCTCCTCATAGTAGTTCTTGACATATCCAAACGCCGTCTTGTCCGCCAGCGTGCCGATCGTCCCGGCGCGGAATGTCTGGCCATATCCGAAGATAACCTCCGTATACTTGTGCGCTTTACTCTGATATTCACCCGAAAAATTCAGGTCGATGTCCGGCTCCTTGTTCCCCTTGAACCCCAAAAACGTCTCGAACGGAATGTCAAAGCCGTCCTTAATGAGCCTCTCGCCGCAGACAGGACAGTACTTGTCCGGCATATCGCAGCCCGCCATCCCCGCAAACTTCCTGACCTCATCCGAGTCAAAATCGCTGTAATGGCGGTTTTTGCAGTAATAGTGCGGGCTCAGCGGATTCACCTCCGTGATCCCCGCCATCGTCGCCACAAACGAGGACCCGACAGAACCGCGCGAGCCGACCAGATATCCGTCCTCCACCGACTTCCACACAAGCTTCTGCGCGATGATGTACATCACGGCAAACCCGTTGCTGATGATTGAGTCCAGCTCCCGTTTCAGCCGCGCCTCCACGATGCCGGGAAGATCATCGCCGTACATCTCGTGCGCCTTTCGATAACAGATGTCCCGCAGCTGCTGGTCACTGTTCTCTATGACAGGCGGGCACTTGTCCGGGCGCACCGGCGCGATCCGGTCACACATATCCGCGATCATGTTCGTGTTCGTGATGACGATCTCCTCCGCCTTCTCGCTGCCCAGGTAATAGGCGAACTCGTCGAGCATCTCCTCCGTCGTGCGCAGGTACAGCGGCGCCTGATTATCGGCGTCCTTGAACCCTTTCCCCGTCATGATAATGCGCCTGTAAACCTCATCCTCCGGATCCAGGAAATGCACGTCGCAGGTGGCGACCACGGGTTTCCGGAACTGTTCCCCGAGCTTCACCACCCTCTTGTTCAGCGCGATCAGATCTTCCTCGGAGTTGATATCCCGCAGTCGCTCCGATTCGATCATAAACCGGTTGTTGCCGATCGGCTGGATCTCCAGATAGTCATAAAACTCCACAATGCGGGCGATCTGTTCGTCGCCCTGTCCGTCGAGCATGGCACCAAACAGCTCCCCCGCCTCGCAGGCGCTGCCCAGGATCAGACCTTCCCTGTACTTCTGGATCAGACTCTTTGGGATCAATGGTCTCTTGTAAAAATATTTCAGATGGGACTCGGATATCAGCTTGTAGAGGTTGATGCGCCCCGTCTGGTTCTTTGCCAGTATGATAATGTGGTAGGAATGAAGCTTCCTGACCGCATCGACGCTCGCCTTTCCCAGCTCATTGAGCGCTTCCAGGGTATATATGTCATCCTTTTTCAGCATCTCGATAAATTTCAGGAAGATCTCCGCCGTGCACTCCGCGTCATCGACCGCCCTGTGATGGTTCTCGAGTGAGATCTTCAATGTCTTTGCCACCGCATCCAGCGTGTACTTTGCCTGCCCTGTGAGCAGTGTCCGCGCAATCCCGACGGTGTCCACATAAGTAAGATCAACCGGAATATTCTGCCGCTTGGCATTCTCCTTGATAAAGCTCACATCAAAGCCCGCATTGTGCGCCACCAGCGCCGCATCCCCCACAAACTCGAGGAAGCGGGGCAATATGACCTCTATGGTATCGGCGTCGATCACCATGCTGTCGCTGATGCCCGTCAGCTTTTCGATCTCAAACGGGATCGGCACCTGCGGGTTTACAAACGCAGAAAAGCGGTCTGTGATCTGTCCGCTCTCGACTTTGACCGCACCGATCTCTATGATCCGGTTCGTCACCGGAGAAAATCCGGTCGTCTCGATATCAAAAACCACATAAGCCGCATCCAGCGTCTGCCCTTTTCCATCCGTCACGATCTCTTTCAGGTCATCGACCAGATACCCCTCCACACCGTAGATCACCTTGAAGTCATCGTCGTGATCCAGCGCGTGGTTCGCATCCGGAAAAGCCTGGACACAGCCGTGGTCCGTGATCGCGAGCGCCTTGTGCCCCCACCTCTTCGCGCGCCTGATGATATCCTTGACATCGGACACGCCGTCCATATCGCTCATCTTCGTGTGGCAGTGCAGCTCCACGCGCTTCCTGGCGCTGTTGTCCATGCGGGCCGTCGTGAAATCCGGTATCTTCATCACGCCGACAACCGATCCGATCGTGAGTTCCCTGTCAAACGTGTCATTGACCGTGACTCCTTTGAGTTTCAGGAACGCGCCGACTTTCAAGTCCCCTGTCAGCTCCCCGAGCTGCTCATTATGTACGAACATCTTGACCTTGATCGTGTCCGTGAAATCCGTGATCTCAAAGCTTACGATCGTCCTCTCATTGCGAATCTCGCGTGTCTCAAGGGCGCGAACCTTACCCCTGATCGTGACCTCGCCCATCTCGCCCCAGATCTCCTCGATATCGATGCTCTCGTCCTCAAAATCCCTGCCAAATATGACATTGGGATTGTCCGACCGCTTGAGCGCCCTGCGCTGAAAGCCCTTGTCCCCGCCCTTCTCAAATCTGCCGTATGATTTTTTCTCGTACGTCTTTTTCTCAAAAGTTTTGTTCTCGTTAACTTTTCGCTCGGTGCCGGCGGACGCTGCCGCATCCTTTGTCGTTGTTGCCCTCACCGGTTCCGACGCCCCGCCTGCCTGCGGTGCCGGCAGCTCTGCCGCATCCGTCGCGGCGACAGCCTCGTTCCCTCTGACGACGCTTCCGAGACGGATGCTGATCCCCTCCACGATCTTTTGGATGCGCAGCTCGTCATCCTCCCGATACTTACTCGCCCTCGCTTCCCTGTACGCGATCTGAAACTTTACATGAAAACCGCACCTCTCATTCAACACTTTGTCCAAAATAGTAACAAGCTCATCCTCCTTGGACTTTGCGATCACGCTGTCCTCGAGAACAAGCTCCATTGTATGTTCCTCGGGGAACTGCACATCTGCCTGGCGGAACATGGCGTAGAGCATATGGTCGCATTCCCTGATCTCCACAAGGAGGCTCTCCCGATACAGCTCCATCAGCTTTTCGGGTGTGTACTGCTCCGAGAGCACAAACTTTTCATAGATCTTTATGGTCATGTACTCCCGCGGAAAAAACTGCTTCTTGATCTCCCTCTCCACGGAATAGACCTGTTCCTTCTCGATCAGCCGCTCACTTCTGATATAGATGCGCAGCAGATCCCTGCGCCTGGTCGCCGTGATCCGCTCCACCATCACCTGCTCAAACAGATCCCTCTGCACGCCCTCCAGCTTCAGATTCGGAAATGCCTCGAAAAAACTTTTTTCCATCACTATCCCACCCAGTTATCCAACTCATGCTTCAATGTGTCCAACAGTTCACGCTCGGGTACTTTCCTGACGATCTCGCCCTTCTTGATGAGGAGTCCCTCCCCGATGCCGCCTGCGATGCCGATATCCGCCTCTTTTGCCTCCCCCGGCCCGTTCACGGCACAGCCCATCACGGCAACCTTGATGTCAAGATCATACCCCTGCACCATCGTCTCGACCTGGTTTGCCAGCCCGATCAGGTCGATATTTGTCCTTCCGCACGTAGGGCAGGAGACTACCTCGATGCCGCCCTTCCGCAGTCCGAGCGTGCGCAGGATCAGCTTCGCCGACTTGATCTCCTCGACGGGATCCCCCGTGAGGGATACCCTGATCGTATCGCCGATCCCCTGATTCAGGATGATCCCGAGACCGACTGCCGACTTGATATTGCCGCTCGTCACCGTGCCGGCCTCCGTGATGCCGACATGCAGCGGGTACTGCGTCTTGTCAGCGAGCAGTTCATGCGCCCTGACGCACATCATCACATCGGATGACTTGATGCTGATCACCAGATTGTCATAAGCCAGATCCTCGATGATACGCACCTTGTCCAGCGCGCTCTCCACGATCCCCTCCGCGGTGACGCCGCCGTATTTCTCCACCAGTTCCCTCTCCAGCGAACCGCTGTTCACACCGACGCGGATCGGTATGTTCCGCTCCCTGGCTGCCCTCACGACCTCGGCAACCTTCTCCCTGCTCCCGATATTGCCCGGATTGATGCGGATCTTATCCGCGCCATGCTCGATCGCCGCGATCGCCATCTTATAGTCAAAGTGGATATCCGCCACCAGCGGGATCGATATCTCCCGCTTGATCTGCGCGACTGCCCGCGCAGCATCCATATCCGGCACCGTACAGCGCACAATGTCACACCCGGCTTCGGCAAGGCGCCTGATCTGCGCCGCCGTAGCTGCCACATCCTGTGTCTTCGTGTTTGTCATGGACTGGATCAGGATCGGATTACCCCCGCCGATCATCCGCTCTCCGATACGGACCACTTTTGTATTCTCTCTGTACATACATTCCCTCCATCAATATCACAACAGTTCCTAATGAACGAATATCCTCGCTATATCATTATACAGCACGAACACCATCAGGATCATCAGCGCGACAAAACCGACAAAATGCACCATGCCCTCCTTCTCGGGCGATACGGGTCTGCCGCGCACCACCTCGATGAACATGAACAGAAGCCTGCCCCCGTCGAGTGCCGGGAGCGGCAGCAGGTTCATGACACCGAGATTCACACTGAGCAGCACCGCAAAATTGATCATGTTGACAACAACTGTCGGCAGTCCGTACGGCTTAGTCACCTCGATCTGCTCATCAATCATCACCGCGATCCCGACCGGACCCGACAGGTCATTTGCGGAAAGTCTTCCCTGCCCCAGCATCAGCAGACTCTTGACCGTCGCTTTCAGCCAGTAGCGCACATGGTATGCGCTGTACTTGATCAGGTCAAACCCTTTACACGGCACGGATCTCCCCATAACAAAACCAAAGTAATACCGATTGTCCTGCTCGCTGAACCTGGGCGTGATGACTGTCGTGTATTTCTTCCCGTCGCGCTTATACTCGATCTCCATCGGTTTCCCATCGCTCAGCGCGGACACAAACGTAACCTCATCCTGCAGATGGATCCGCTCGCCGTCCATCTTTGTGATAATGTCGCCCTCCTTCATGCCCGCCGCTTCCGCCGGATACCCTTCTGTCAGCGTATCGATCACCGGAACCGCTCCCCCGGCAAAGCCGACCACGATCAGAGACAGCAAAAATGCCAGAATGATATTAAAAAACGGTCCCGCAAAGACGGTCGCGATCCTGGACCAGACATTCGCATCGTTAAAGGCACCCTCGGGTTTTTGCACTTGCTGCCCGTCGCTGTCCTGATCTTTGGAATAGATACCATCCTCACCCTCAAACATACAGGCGCCGCCGATCGGCAGCAGCTTTAACACATATTTCGTATCACCTTTTGTAAACTTGACAATGTCCGGTCCCATGCCGATCGAGAACTGCAGTACCCTGATGCCGTTGAGCTTCGCGATCAGAAAATGCCCCAGCTCATGCGCGATCACAACCACTCCAAATACCAGCACAAACACTATAATTGTGACAACCATTCCTTCCCTTTTCCTCCCTTTGATAAAAACCGTCACTTACAATGATCAAACAGCAGATACACCTTCTCACAAACCGATAAAATATCGATCCGCTCAGAACTTTGACTGGATCAGCTCATACGTTTCCTGCTCTGTATTCAGGATCTCCTCCACACCTGGATCCTCTATCTTCCTGTGATGTTCCATACACATCTCGATCATCTCCGGAATCTGCAGAAAACGGATCTTTCTGTCCAGAAACAGACTCACTGCCTTCTCGTTCGCTGCATTGAACACAGTCGGCACGCTCCCGCCCTCCTCCGCAGCACGCATCGCAAGCCTCAGCCCCGCGAACGTCTCCGTATCGGGGCGCTCAAATGTAATGCTGCCAAGCTCGAAAAAGTCAACGCGCTTCCCGGCCATCGGGCGCCTGTCAGGATAGAACAGGGCATACTGTATCGGCAGCTTCATATCCGGCATGCCGAGCTGTGCCATGATCCCCCCATCCACATACTCCACCATCGAGTGGATGATGCTCTGCGGATGTACCACGACCTGGATCCGGTCCAGATCCATATCAAACAGCCATTTTGCCTCCATGACCTCGAGGCCCTTGTTCACCAGCGTGGCGGAATCGATCGTGATCTTTCGTCCCATCGACCAGTTCGGATGCCTCAGCGCATCCTCGAGCTGCACAGTCTCCAGTTCCTGCCTGCTCCGGCCACGGAACGGTCCGCCGGACGCCGTGATCAGCAGTCTGTTCACCCTGTCTTTGTTCTCACCCTGCATGGACTGGAAAATAGCGCTGTGCTCACTGTCGACCGGAAGTATCGACACCCCCATCCTGCGGGCGATCGGCATGATGATGTGCCCTGCTGTCACGAGTGTCTCCTTGTTTGCAAGGGCGATATCCTTCTTTTTGTTGATCGCCGCGATCGTCGGTCTGATACCGATCATGCCCACGATCGCCGTCACCAGTATTTCCGACTCCTCCATCTCGGCGATCGCAAGCAGCCCCTCCATACCCGGTATGACCTGCACTTCCATGTCCGCAAGCCTCGTCCGCAGTTCCCTGCAGTCCGCCTCACTCTCAAGCGACACCAGCCCTGGCTGAAACTCGCGCACCTGTCTCTCCAACAGATCGATGTTCGCACCCGCTGCCAGACCTACTACCTGCAGGTCGGGATTCTCGCGCACGATTTCCAGCGTCTGCGTGCCGATCGAACCAGTAGAGCCAAGTATTGCTATCTTTTTCACAAAATCCTTCCTTTCCCATTGACATCCTCCCGGAATCTTCCCACAGCACCAGATGCAGCCGGACTCCGAAAGCCTATATGACCATTATATGAATTTCTCCTGTATTTTATCTCGATTCCTGATCCCTGTTGCCAAAGCGTCCCGCACAGTCTCCTGTCAGATAAATAATATGATCAAAAAATACGTGATCGGAGCCGTGAAGATCACACTGTCGAACCGATCCATAATGCCGCCGTGTCCCGGGATCAGATTCCCGTAATCCTTGATATCATAATTGCGCTTGACCGCCGACGCCGCCAGATCGCCGATCTGCGAGATCACGGAACCCACGCCGCCGACCGCCGCCAGCAGCAGCGTCAGCTGTCCCGTCCCCAACACAGCGTCCAGATAGTACCCGAACAGTGCGCCTGCCAGCGCAGATCCCACGATTCCGCCGACAGAACCCTCGACGGATTTCTTTGGACTGAGCACCGGGGCAAGCTTGTGCCTTCCCGCCATCACGCCCGTCAGATACGCGCAGGTGTCCGATATCCAGGAGTTGATAAAGATCATCCACACCAGATAGACACCGTGCTCCAGCTCCCTTGTCAAAAACACAAAAGACAGCATCACCGGCGCGTAAACCAGCGAAAAATAAGCTGCCATGACCTGATGCGCGCTGTACTTCGGAAAGGCAAACACGTAGACAGACATCATCATGATCAGGGAAAGGAACAGGGATATCATGATACCGATATCCAGCACAGAGTACCCGATCGCAGGAAGAACATCCAAAAATCCGGCATCCGGGTGCGTGACATAGACCGCGATGTAGTAGCCCGTGACAGCCGCGATCCCCACGATCTCCAGCGCGTTTGGCTGTTTCGGACACTGCCCTTCCGGGGTCTTCTGCCTGACACCGCAAGCCTTCGTCAATTCCAGATAGCCGACGACCGAAATGACATACAGCACCGCCGCCAGTATGATCCCCCCCGGGAGGATCGCCGCCAGCGCCACGATCACGATCACCACCGCGCTGACTGTCCGCTCCTTGCTTATTTTTCCAAGAATATTTGAAGCCATCCTCACTCCTCCTTCACCAGCCCATACCTCCGGTCCCTGTTCTGATATGCCTCCACCGCGCGTGCAAGCTCATCTTTGTCAAAGTCAGGCCACGGCACTTGTGTGAAATAAAGCTCCGCGTAAGCAAGCTGCCACAACAAAAAATTCGATATCCGCTGTTCACCCGACGTCCGGATCAACAGATCAGGATCCGGCAGCCCTGCCGTGTCAAGCTGTGCCGCGATCCTCCCGTCATCGATATCCCCCGGTTTCAGCTCCCCCGCCGCCGCCTGTTCTGCAAGCCTTGTGATCCCCCTTCTAAGTTCGTCGCGCCCTCCATAGTTGATCGCGATCTGAAAATGAAGTCCTGTATTGTCCATCGTCGCCCGCTCCAGTTCCTCGATGCTTGCCCTCAGATCCTCCGCCAGAGCAGATTTATCGCCGAGCACCCGCACACACATATTGTTTTTCTGAGCGCGCTTAATGCTGTTCTTCATATAACTCCGCAACAGGTTCATCAGCGTCGCCACCTCACTGTCCGGTCTGCTCCAGTTTTCTGTCGAGAACGCATATACGGTGAGATAATTGATCCCCATATTGTACGCGTCCTCGCAAATCTGCTCAACAGCCTTTGCCCCCTGTACATGACCGGCAGTGCGGGGAAGTCCCTTCGCCTTTGCCCAGCGCCCGTTTCCGTCAAGAATGATCGCCACATGATTTGGTACGTTCATAACACAACTCCTTTCCATCCATACAGCCGGGAAAATCTTCTTTTGCAGACACTCCTCCTCTGGGTGTCCGTGTGCAATCGAGCAGGGGAACGGCCTTCTCCACTACTCGCCGCGCCCCCGTGCGCCGCCTCGCGGCTCAGGAACTGTTCCTCTACACGGGGTTGCGCATAAAAGAGGGGGCACTACATCCCTTGTGCACGCCCCCCCGCCTTTCATCTATGATATTATACCGTCAGGATTTCCTTAGACTTTTCATCGATAGCCCTATCCACATCTTTGATGTATTTGTCTGTCAGCTTCTGCACTGCATCCTCCAGATCCTTGATCTCATCCTCCGACACTTCCGTCTTGGCGAGCTTCTTGAACGCATCGTTCGCATCGCGTCTGATATTGCGCACTGCCACCTTGCAGTCCTCGCCCTTCTTCTTGACATCTTTCACAAGCTCTTTTCTGCGCTCCTCTGTGAGTTCGGGAAATACGAGGCGGATCACCGCGCCGTCATTGTTGGGTGTAATGCCGATATCCGATGCCATGATCGCCTTCTCGATCGCCTTGATCAGACTCTTCTCCCACGGTGCGATCTGGATCATCCGCGCCTCTGGAACCGTGATATTGCCAACCTGCTGGATCGGTGTCGGTGTTCCATAGTAATCAACCTTTATCTTATCAAGCACATGCGGATTTGCACGGCCTGCGCGTACTGTCTGATACTCTGATAAGAGAAAATCAAGTGCTTTCTGCATTTTGTCATCATATGTTTTTACCCTTGCATCCATTTCCTATGTCCTCCTTGATTTCGTTTCAAAAACTCTGACGCGGCAGTCTGTATCCATCGTTTCAGACCGTGATCACGGTGCCGTTCGAGTTTCCCTTTACTGTGTTGATGATACTGTCCTCCTCGTTCAAGCCAAATATCGTCATCGGCATCTTATTCTCCATACAGAGCACCGCCGCTGCAAGATCCATAACGCCAAGCTGCCTGTCAACGACTTCCCTGATCGGGATCGTATCATATTTTTTTGCGTTCTTGTCGATCTTCGGATCGGCGTCGTACACACCGTCCACCGCCCGCGCAGACAGGATCATGTCCGCCTCGATCTCGATCGCCCGAAGAACCGTTCCCATATCTGTCGAAAAATACGGATGTCCGATCCCTCCTGCAAAAAATGCCACCTTGCCTGCCGCAAGCGCCGCCACCGCCTTATCCTTGGAAAAAAGCTCGGTAAACGCCGCGCACTGGAACGGAGTGAATATCTCTGTCCCCATACCGACAAAACGGAAAATCTCAGACACGTAAATACAGTTCATGACCGTTGCAAGCATGCCGATCTGATCCGCTTTTGTCCGGTCGATCGTCTCGCTCGTCCTGCCCCTCCAGAAATTACCGCCGCCGATCACGATGCCAACCTGCACACCGCTGTCCACGATCTCCTTCACCTGCTTTGCGACCGCTGTCACCGTCGGCTCATCAAAACCTGTTTTCCTGTCTCCGGCAAGTGCCTCGCCACTCAGCTTCAACAATATCCTTTTCATATATGCCGGCTCCCATCTATTCTCTATGATTGTTTCCTGTTTTTCTTCACATCGCTAAAGAATGCCGAAGGACTGACATCCGCATAGCACTGTGAACACATACCCTCGATCACCGCGCCGTTGTTGATCTGGACGGACTTCGATTTGATATTTCCCATCACGATCGCCGACGTGTCGAGAATGACAGGACCATGCACATCGATATCACCTTTCACGGCACCTGCGATCACCGCGCTCGTGGCAAATATATTGCCGATCACGACGGAACTCTGCCCGATCTTGACATTGCCCTTGCTCTTTACCTCACCGTTGATCTGCGCGGACTCCGCGTAGATCTCCGCCGCTGCCGAGTTGCCCGTAATGCTTCCCGTCACATTCAATTTGCCAGAAATATCTATATTGCCTGTGATGTTTCCGATCAGATCCATATTGCCGCTGCTCGTCACATCACCCGTGATGTTCATCCCGGCCGTGATCACCGCCGTGTCTGTCGAAGCAGCAACACCTGCATCAAAGTCAGCTCCCGCCTCCGCTGCCGGTGCCGCATCGATATATGCCGCCTCCTGTAAATTCTGTTCCATCTCGTTTAATAACTGTTCCATCTCTGCGTCTGCCTCACTTATATTATTTTCTTGTAATGCCGGCGTCTCTGCTGCAGCCCCCGCACCCATATCCGCGATCCCTGCCATGTCCGCTGCCGGCTCAAGATCCGCCGAAAAGCTCCCGCCAGTGTGATCCTCCACGGCTTCTTCCGCATAATCCATCGTCTCCATCGTCTCCATCATGGCTGCCACGTCGACATCTGTCTGCACGGATTCCTCCTGCAGGCTGCCCACCGACGCGTCTCCCAGCGCGGCAACGCCCTTCTCAAGCATCGCCTCAAGATCTGCAAAATCCGTGTCCGAAGCCTCACCAAACAGATCCTCCGAAGCCGTCGCGCCTTCCTCTCCAAGATTCAGCCCTACCGCATCCTCAGTCTCCAGATCATTCACCGTCTGTGATAAATCCTGTTTCAAGTCCTGAAAAAAACCCATAGTAAATTATCCTCCAATTTTATTTTGTGTATTTGCAGCTGCCCAGTACGCTCCAAAGCCGCAGCAGCCATGCAAAATCGACTCCTGGCTATCCGATATCACGATCAGAACCATCGCCCTGCCACACACAGGATGACTACTCATGCAAATGCTGTACCCTCACGGTATCTTCCACGATCGGCAGTATCACCGTATTGTCAGATTCCAGTATCTTCTCTATGATCGCAGGAAGCGCGTCCACTGTCGAGTCCTTGCCCGGCGCGTCATGAAAGAGAACCACCGCATTGTTAAACTGCCCAATACTGTCAAGCACATTCCGCGCGATCTGGTCGGCGCTCTTCCTGTCGCCTGTGGCATCACCGCTCGACACGTTCCAGTCAAAGTACACCATATCCTCCCTTTTGAGGTAATCGATCAGTTCCCACATATCCACACGGCTGATCGTGTTGCTGCTGCCACCTGGAAAACGAACGATATTGCAGTCTTCACCCGTAAGCTCATATAGAAAATCGTGCAGCTTTGCCAGATCCGCCCTGTACGCATCCACCGACGCATAAATCTCACTGTATTTGTGGCTGTACGAATGCATCGCCAGCGTGTGGCCGTCATCCACGATCCGCCGATACTGTTCCGCATAGCCCTCCTTGCCCACCACAAAGAATGTCGCTTTCACACCATACTGATCCAGGATATCCAGTATTCTCTCCGTGTTTGCGCTCGGTCCGTCATCGAAGGTCAAATACACTCTTCTGATCCCGGAACTGTTATCCTCCCTGCCCTCCAGCTTATGTGTGTCCTCGAGCGCCGCTGCCTCCACAATGTCTGCCGCCTCCGACGCATCTACGATATTCCCGTCAATATCGGCTACCTCCAAAGGCTCAGACCGCTCTGGAAATTCACTGTCCTGTGCCGGTTGGTCCGCGCTCGCCGCCACACTGTCCTGAAACAGCATCATGCGCTGTTCGAGCATGTTCACCTTCCTCCCGATATTCACCACCAACACAAGTATTACGGCGCAGTTAACGATCGTCAACAGCGTGAGCACTGGAACCACCATATCAATAAAGCTTCTTTTTTTTGACGGTTCCGAGAACTCCGCAGCCTTATCTTCTGTTTCCTCATTATGATCTTCCAATTCCGTATTACCCTTTCATACCCTATATAGCCGCTGATTTCATTATAGACATACCGATTATAACACACATCCACCATATTAGAAAAGACATTTTCATAAGTTTATCAAAGTTTATTCTAATTCTTCGTTGTAATGTGCCCTCTCTCCTCCGATATATTTCGCCCTTGTCCTGGCACATACGATATGTGCGCCACCGATCACAGGATGTTCTATCCGCACCGGCACCGCCACCGGTTTTAAGTGCATGCCGATCAGCGTATCTCCGATATCGATCCCTGCGTGCGCCTGCACACGTTCCACCGCCACCGGATCTTCCATGTACTTCCATGCCGCAGTCGAGAAGGAACCGCCCGCCTTGGGCTGCGGCACCACGTTCACTTCCTCATATCCAAAGCGCCCTGCATCTGCAGCAGTCATGATCAGTGCCCTGTTGAGGTGCTCACAGCACTGCGCGGCAACAGCCAGACCGGCATGTCTCAACTCCTCATACATCGCTGTAAACACAGCTTCCCCGAGCGCTGCATTCGAGCAGGAACCGATGTGCTGTTCCGCGATCTCGCTTGTGGAACAGCCGATCACTACCAGATCTCCCTTCCTAAGCTTTGCCTGCTCAAGAAACTCTGCGATCACTCTCACCGCATCGCTCCTGACTTTTTCGTATTCCTTTTTTTCATGATTATCCTTTTCATATTGACACATTGTTCTGCCCTTCTTCTCCAATTCCATATTTTTTTACATTTTTGTTTTACATTTTCTTTTTTGCATCTTCTATTTTATATTTTATATTTTCTATTTCATATTTTCTATTTACAGATTGTTCATTTCATACAGTATTCATTTTATACATTTTCCAATTTCCATTTTCCTATTCCCTTATCTCTGAGTCACACACTCATTGTTTCCCCACAAGCCTCCTCAAAACCGGTATCCTGCCAAGCAGCACCGTGCCGCACAGCGACAGCAGGATCACTGCGGCTGTCTCGAGCACATTCCACGCATACGACGGGTGGTCGATAAAATCAAGCCGATGTACCAGAAAAATCAAGAGATACCCTGACAGGATATAAATTCCCATGCTGTCTGCGCCAAGCTTCTGCAGCACCCTGCACCCTGTCCTCATCTTTCCTGTCCCGTTGATCCGGTCAAAGCACACAACTATATATTGCCACAGGAACACAAAAAATAAACTTCCGGCAAACCCGACAAGCATCCTGTACAGATCGATCCACAGCTGTTCTTTCACGGACTTCCCGATCAGCTTATAGCCCGTCAGATAGATAAAAGCATCCCTGTCATAGCAGAGGAACAATCCGGAAAATACCAGCCCTGTCCCCGCCACGATCCACGCCCTGGACATGTCCTCCAGCTTCCACCCTCTGCGGTGCATGCAGTCGTGCATGTAATATCCAAAGAGAAAATAGGGCAGCATATATTTGTACGCGCCGAACCCCAATCCGTCGGGTATCACAAAGAGCGCCAGAAAGCCAAGGACATAGATCCCAATGTTATCTCTCAGAAAACGATGCATCACCAGGACAACCAGAAAGCACCACCACACAGCCCACAAAAACCAGAGATTGTTCAACGCATTATAGAAATATACAAACACCAGTGCCTCCGGCTGCGGTTCACCGTTGAGACTATTGATGATCAATATCCTCACATAATCCAGCGCCGTCCACGCAAAGACCGGCGTCAGCAGCGATGCCGCCCTGCGTTTCAGCAGATTTGCCCATCCGCCCCGCTCACTTGCCCTCTCGATCCCTCTCCAGCTCAAGTACCCGCTGATCATCATAAACAACGGCATATGGAAACTGTATATGAACTGATAAAGCCTGTCATCGAAATACTGCTGTTCTATGCTGTACGCCGCTCCGCTTCCCTCCTGTATACAGTGCCCAAATACCACAAGAATAACCGCAAACCCTCTCAGCAGATCAGGCAGAAGCGCTCGCTCACTCTTTTTCTCCATTCAAATTCCTCTTTTTGTTCCGACAGATTCCCGGAATTGATCCCGTTGACAACCATGCTGCCGCATCGCAGAACAGCACGCCCCTTTTCCAGAGCGCCCGAAAAATGCTATCGCTCCACACATAAACTTAGCATAAAATGTAAAAATTTTCAATCACTCCAAACCGATATTTATAAAATGTCCTAATAAGAGTATCGTCCGGATACCGCTGTCTGCGCCCCGCCTGCCCCTGGCACAATCCTGTTTTTTTTTGCATATACAACAACCTAATTGACAAATGGACGCAATACCGTTATGATTACAGTAGTGTTCCTAAACAGAACAACTATCCAGGTGGATTTTCTCGCTGAGAAACCCTGCGCCGTGACTGTTTTTAACACGCTCTAATCCAGATACAGTGATTAGAAATGACGATTACAGAAAAATAACGATTAAGGAGGTTCTGCCATGCCAAAATTAAATGAAAACTATTTGAATCTCAAAGAAAGCTACCTTTTTTCAGAGATTGCCCACCGCGTCAATGCCTACGTCGCGGCGAATCCCGACAGGAAAGTGATCCGCCTCGGTATCGGCGACGTGACGCTCCCCTTTGGCTCCGAGATCATCACAAAGCTTCATGAGGGTGTCGACGCGCTCGCAAGCGCCGACACATTCAAAGGCTACGGTCCCGAGCAGGGATATGAATTCCTGCGCAGTGCGATCGTCGATTATTACAGCCAAAACAATATATCGATCGACGCTGATGAAGTATTCGTATCTGACGGTGCCAAAAGTGATACCGGAAATATCACCGATCTCTTTGACAGGGAGAACGTGACGCTGATTCCCGACCCTGTATACCCTGTATATGTGGACACCAATATCATGAACGGGCGAAACATCACCTACATCGACGCCAACGAAGAAAATGATTTTCTGCCCATGCCGGACCACAGCATCCACGCTGACATCATTTATATCTGCTCCCCGAACAATCCGACAGGTGCCGCATACAACAGGGAACAACTGAAACAGTGGGTGGACTACGCACTCGAAAACAGCGCCGTAATCTTATATGACTCCGCTTATGAGTGCTTTATAACTGACAGGACGCTGCCCAGAAGTATTTACGCCATTGAGGGCTCCAAAAAATGTGCCGTCGAGTTCTGTTCACTTTCCAAGACAGCTGGCTTCACAGGAACGCGCTGCGGGTACACGATCGTGCCCAAAGATCTGAAGTTTCCCGCCTCCACCGGCGCAGAGATGTCCCTGAACGCTATGTGGAACCGCCGGCAGACTACAAAGTTCAATGGCGTGCCCTACATCATACAAAAGGGAGCTGCTGCCGTATTCTCCGCCGCCGGCATGGCACAATGCAGGAAAAATATAGAATATTATCAACAGAATGCGAAAATGATCGCCGATGCCCTTTCCAGAAAAAACATCCGCTACTTTGGAGGCGTCAACTCTCCCTATATATGGTTCAAGTGCCCTGACGAAATGGACTCCTGGGGTTTCTTTGACTACCTGTTGACCAATGCGCAGGTCGTAGGCACTCCCGGCGCAGGCTTTGGCAGAAACGGCAGGAACTTTTTCCGTCTCACCTCTTTTGGAAACCGTGATGATACCGTTGAGGCGATGGCGCGAATCGAAAGATTATTCTAATAAAACCCCTCTGACATTCATGTATGTCAGAGGGGTTTTACTTCGCACTGTAAAACGCTGCCCATTATGCAACTACAACATTTGCAGCTCTCAGTTTGGAACTATTCTTCGGATCCTGCTCAATATCAAAAGTAACCTTCTGTCCTTCTTCAAGAGTCTTGTATCCATCAGACATGATTGCGGAAAAATGTACAAACACATCTTCTCCTGTTCCTTCATTTGTAATGAATCCATAGCCTTTTTGAGCATTAAACCACTTTACTGTACCGTTGTTCATATTTAGAACCTCCATTAAAAATATTTATGTACTCTACATCCGCCTAAAAAAACTGACTTGTCTGCATCAAAAGGAATGATTTGCAGAACAAGTCAGCTCATAGTTCTAATTGAATACTCTCAAATTCTATCACTTTTGCAGAATAAAGTCAATAAATTTTTATAAATTCACATAAAATCATAAACGAGTAACAGAACGACATTCTTTCTGCGGCGTCTGTACGCATAAAAAAATAGCGAAGGGGGGATTCGAACCCTCGACACCACGGGTATGAACCGTGTGCTCTAGCCAACTGAGCTACTTCGCCATACAATCTTTTAAGTTCAAGGTTGTTCCCTCAAAACCGAATACAAAAATCCGTATCTCTCTATCCTGTATGTCCTCTATATCCTTTTTTCTTCCATGCAACATTCACGCAGTGCATGCACTGCCTTCCCATACCGTCCAGGATAAGCCTTCGACCGATTAGTAGCATTCAGCTCA
>CAJUES010000016.1 GCA_910585765.1 uncultured Lachnospiraceae bacterium
TCCGCCTTGTCCTGTCACAAATATCAGGCACTGTTTTTCACTGTTATTTAGGCAATGCTGTACTAGAAGGACGGCGTAGCCGTCAACTGAGTCCGGAAAAAACATCACGCGAGGTGGTAAGTCCGGTCTTTTGACACCGCCATGCAGGGCTCGAATGATCTCTCAGACATCGCCATGTACATGGCTTGAATGATCTCTCAGACAGGCAATAACGCTGCGGATTGATTTGGAGTCATGCGGTCATGTTATTTCACTGGGATTCCTGGTTTTATAAGTTTAGGACATCGCTGCATGGAGCAATCGAAGTCCATAGATGAAACTGTCTGTAGCGATGAAAGCGATCATCAGCTATGACAACTTTACTTTAAGCGAATCCCGGATATTTTTCAAGGGACAGAATTGACCAAATGAAAAATAGTCAATTCCGTCCCTTTGCGAAGGCGGTTTTTACGCGCAAATATGGATCAAAGTGATGTGTGGGCGTGTGATATCCACCTTTCGATCTCGGATGCCATCATATCGAATTTATCATCATATATCAAATTCAGGAGACTGTCGAGTCTTCTTAGAGCCTGTGTGATCAGTTGTGGATCGCACAGTTTTTTTTCGAGGGCAATGGCAAGTTCGTCGACATCGAGCACTTTGATGTAGCCGTCGGGGTATAGGACGACATCGGCGAGAAGATCGGTGACGATCAGCGCGTTGTCAGCCTCCTGGTAGGTATAATCTACGATGTCGCAGTACCAGTACAAAAGCGTGTCATCTTCTCGGTAAAATTTGCTCACCTTGTAACCGGATTTGAGAAAATAGCAGGAGTAGCCATGATGGAAATCACGCCGCGGTTTTAATGTGTTCCACTTCGTGATGATGGCGTCATCAGTTCTCTCGAGAATGATATCGTCCTTCAACAATATGCATTCATCAGGTATGATTCGTTTGCGGTAAATTTTCAATTGATCCATGGCATGTTCTCCTTTATGAAGCTGTAGATTGTTACAATATCAGTTTACATCTTTTTTTGGTAGGCTTCAATATTTTTATGGGGCAGTGATGGTGTGAAATCGTTACTGTTCACTCGTCAATAAAAGTAGTGAAAAGCGTGCTGCATATGGGGTGCTGTTTACGCCTTCATTACATAAAATTGTGTCAGAATTAGTTGGGGCGTGATCAGTAACGTGAGATCAGAGACTGACTTATAGAGTCAGATTTTATATTTATTTTCGAGCATGATGAAGTGGCAAACTCGGGATTCTGCTGCGCACAGGCAGGCGATATGATATACGGAGGGCACAAACGGGAAAGGAAGCATGCTTTATTGGAAATACAAGACAATATACAATGGCATCCTGCATTCTGCTCCGCCGTGGAACTGGAATTGCGGGAATACAAGAAATACCTGACCTATGAGCGGGAGCATAATCTGGGCAGAATGCCCCTGAAAGAAGCCTGTAAAGCTGCTGGCACAGTTCAGCGAAAAGTACTCCGTGACCCAGAAGAAAGCGGGGATCTACCGCATTGCCTCCTTCCTCCGCCTTGTCCTGTCACAAATATCAGGCACGAAAAGACTCCGGGAGCCTATTGTGCTGGTATACATTTTTTTTCCAAATGCTTAACTGGAAATCATTGTGCAGGCACAGTGACGATAAATTCATCTTACATGCGCGTTATTGTGAAATAATCGTTGCACTTTGTGCATATTTAACGTATAATCTAATCAGTTGTCGGAAAATTTTTCAAAATACATACTTTAAAAGATATACATAAGGAGACGATAGCATGAGACAGTTTTTTGGAATGAGCAGAAACGGAAATCTGGAAGAAGCAGTCAGCGGGCTGGACAATCCTCAGTTTATTATGCTGATGTCGAACAACGCCCAGTTTGAAACACATGTAAAGGCACTGGAAAAGCGCTATCCGGGGGTTCCGAGCATCGGGTGCATCGGGATGAGCTACGATGTGAGCGTAGTGGAGGAAGGTGTTGGCGTTGTCGCGTTTCTGGATGGAGTGAATGCGGCCGCAAATGTGCTGGAACAAGTCTCTGTTATGCCTGTAAAATACATTCATCGTCTTGAGGAGGATATGCGCAGAATCAATGGAACAAGGGAGGACACGGTATGCATCGATTTCTGTGCCGGAAACGATGCCTGTGTGCTGACCACGTTCAACACAGTACTGAGACGCCGCGGGATCCCGCTGGTCGGTGGGACGGGCGATGCGGGAAAGGTGTCTGCCAACGGAAGGATCTATGAGGACGCAGTGGCGTACGCCATCGTGCAGAATCAGAATGGCAGGGTGAAGACGTACAAGGAAAATATTTACCGCAAGCTTGGAAATTACCGGTTTATTGCTTCTGATACCGACAAGGAGAACTATGTGATCGGAACGCTGAACGGAAAGTCGGCAAAACAGGTTTACAAGAGCATCCTGCATGTGACGGATGAGGAGATCTTGACGCAGACTTTCCAGAATCCATTTGGGAAGATCAACGGGGACGACACCTGCATCATTTCCATCAAGGAAGTCAGGGGGGATGCGCTCGCATGTTTCCGCCAGGTAAATGACTCGGATGTACTGATCCTGCTGGCGCTTGGCGACTATCAGGCTATCGTGCGGCGGACGATCGACAATATATGCCGCGATTTTCCGAGAAGGTCTGCCGTTTTTTCAGTCAACTGTCTGTTCCGTTATAAATTGTTCTGCGAGCGCGGATATATGGACGCCTATCTGGAGGAAATGTCTGAGCTGGGCAGTCATGCGGGACTTGTCGGATACGGGGAGCACTACAACAACCGGTTTGTCAACCAGTCTATGACTTGTGTGGTATTTGAGTAAAAGGAGGAGCGCGATATGGCATTTTCAAAAATACATTGGAAGAAAAACAGCAGCAGGACAGATGAGAGAAGCCTTTACCCGATACAGCATGTGGCGGACAGTCTGAAGGAATTTCAGCAGGAACTGGTCGGCAAAGAAGTCGAATCGCTGGGGGAGCTGGGCATGGTGGGCAGTTCTTTCACAGGCGTCATGAAAAAGGCGGACAGTTTCCATGACCAGCTGGCTGGTTTTGAACAGTCCTTTTCAGATATCAACAATGTGGCTGGACAGTTTGAGCAGGTGCGGGAGGCGATCAGCGAGACCGTGACCGAGGCGCAGGGCAAGGTGGAAGCGCTAAAGAGCACCTCGGTCCATGTGGAGCGGACTTACAGTGACATGGAGCAGACGTTTGCGCAGCTGCAGGCGTCGGTGGAGGGCATCAAGCAGTGCATGAAGAAGATCATTTCGATCGCGGAGCAGACCAATATCCTTGCCCTCAACGCATCGATCGAGGCGGCGAGAGCCGGGCAGTCCGGCAGGGGATTTGCGGTGGTCGCGACGAACGTCAAGGAGCTGGCAGACCAGATCAAACAGCTGGCGGAGGAAGTGGATACCGGTGTCCATGAGGTGGAGTGCGGAACGGGGGAGCTCAACAACAGTATCTCCGCGTCGCAGCAGGCTCTTGGCAGGAATATCGACACAGTGAACAGCACATACGAATCTTTCAACAAGATCATAGAGACAGCGGAGGGCACAGTGGCTGTACAGACAGGGATTTCAGAGGTGATCGAGGGGGCGCACACGGAGCTGCAGACGATCGGACAGTTCTTTGACGAGATCAAGCAGCAGTACCGGGAGGTCGTCAGGCACATAGACCGCGCAAATGATCTGGGCACGACAAAGAGCGCCCTGTTTGAAGATATGGACAATATTTTATCGCAGATCAAGCCGATGATCAGGGAGATGGAACCTTGATGAAAGTGGTTGAATTGTGGACAAATATGCGATATAATTCAGAATATCAGCAAAAAATTTGTATCAGAGGAATTCAGGAGGGAAGGTATGACAGTACAGGAGTTTTATGATGAAGTTGGCGGCGACTACAATGAGATCATGTCACGGCTGAGGACGGAGGACAGGATCAGGAAGTTTGCAGGCATGTTCACAAGGGATGAGAGTTATAAGACACTTGTCCAGAGCATCAATGACGGCGATGCAGAGGAGGCGTTCCGGGCAGCCCACACAATGAAGGGTATGTGCCAGAATATGGCGTTTACACGTCTGTTCCAGTCCAGCCATGAGATCACGGAGGTGCTTCGGGGAAAGGATATAGAGGGCGCAAAGAAGATGCTTGAAAAGGTGACAGAGGATTATGATATCGTGATCGCGGGGATCGGGAAGCTGTTGGCGTAGCGGCATAGGGCAGCATCATAAAAAGGAAAGGGAACGAATTTTGATGGAAACAATGGAAACGATGGAAGATATAGAAATAATAGAGAAAAATACGATTCTGATCGCGGACGACGCGGAGATCAACCGTGAGATGATCAAATTTATATTTGATGAGCAGTATAACATTATCGAGGCTGAAAATGGGGAGCAGGCGATCGAGATCATCAAGAAGGACAGTGACAAGCTGTGCCTGCTGTTCCTCGATCTGCTGATGCCCAAAAAGTCTGGTCTCGATGTGCTGGCGTTCATGAATGAAGAGTACTATATCAACACGATCCCTGTGATCATGATCACGGGTGAGGCGACGGATGAGACGGATGAGAAGGCTTACGAGTACGGAGCTTCCGATATCATCTACAAGCCGTTTGCGCCGAATGTCGTCATGCGGCGCGCCAAGAACATCATGGAACTCTTTGAGCACAGGATCTACATAGAACACAAACTCGAGAAGCGCACAAGGCAGCTGCGGGAGAGCAGGGAGAAACTTGAGCGCAGCAACGAGTTCCTGGTGAATGCGTTAAGTTCGGTGGTGGAGTTCCGAAGCCTCGAGTCAGGGGAGCACATTCAGCGGGTGAAGTATTTCACGAAGCTCTTTCTGAAATATATCATGAAGATCTATCCCAAGTACGGCATCACAAAGGAGCAGTCAGCGCTGATCGTCAATGCGTCGGCGCTGCACGATATCGGCAAGATCGCGATACCGGACAGCATCCTGTTAAAGCCGGGCAAGCTTTCTGAGGAAGAGTTCGAGGAGATGAAGCGGCACACGATCTACGGCTGCGAGCTCCTCGAGAAGTTCAGGCAGGAGGACAATGAATTCTATCACTACTGTTATGATATCTGCAGATACCACCATGAGCGCCATGACGGAAACGGGTATCCGGACAGGTTAAAGGGGGACGAGATCCCGATCTGGGCACAGATCGTGTCGGTCGTGGATGTGTATGACGCGCTGGTGAGCAAGCGCGTGTACAAGGATCCGTTTGCGGTCGAGGAGGCGGCGCGCATGATCCTGGAGGGAGAGTGCGGCGTGTTCTCACCGGAAATGCTCGACTGTTTCAGGCTGGCAAAGCAGGAGCTTTTTGCGGTGACGGAAGGGAAGTTCTCCTTTGCCGACGTGATGGTAAAGTAAGCCGGAACATAAAGGATTTTGCAGGAAAAAGGTGTCGGACACGAGAAAATGTTCGGCATCTTTTTTGGCTTTGTCGTAAAAAAATAAGACATTTACTAGACAATTTTACCAGATTTCTGTATAATTATGGTTAGGCATCAAAAGAGTGGGAAATGCGGCATGTGGAGGCGGTCGGATGGGGCGGAACAAAAAGTACAAAAAGTCAGTCTATCAGTCACTGGCGGTGATCACCCAGTTTGGCATCAATATGCTTGTGCCCATCTTTATGTGCTCTTTTGCGGGACTGTTTCTTGACAGGAAACTGGGAACCGCATTTTGGTTTGTTTTATTGTTCTTTGTGGGAGCTTTGGCGGGATTTCGGAACATTTTTATTCTCGCAAGGAAGATTTACGAGGGAGAAGAGAAGGATGATGACCAGACTTAGAAAAATAAATACAGCTCTTCCGGGGCTGCTTTTGGGGATCATTTTATTTGGGATCCTGTGTCAGGTGGTCGTCTTTTTTCTCGTGGAGGATAAAACAGGCTACAGTGTAGGACTCTGGGTAGGAGTGTTTACAGCAATATTCATGGCCTTTCATATGGCGGTCACTTTGAACACAGCCGTTGAAAGAGATGTAAAGGGGGCGCAGGCATCAGCAACGAGACAAAATATCATCAGGTATTTTATAGTGGTGGTCATATTGGGAATCCTGATGTTGACAAAGGTTGGCAATCCACTGGCTGCTTTTGCGGGTGTTATGGGTTTGAAGGTATCGGCCTATCTGCAGCCGCTGCTTGCGAGGTTGTCTCACCGTGGGGCGTAGGGGAATGCCTCAGAAGCAAATGAAATGTAACTATAAGGAGACGGATAGTTACCGTGATAAGGAACTGTTGGCAGCGTACTCCGGGCAATTAATTGTCACAAGTGACTGCCGAACAGTTCCAAGTAAAACTGAATAGAGAAATAAAACAAGGAGGTGAGTGTATGGGAGCAGGAATTTTGTTATCCGGTGCTGACGACATCGATTTTATGATACACGGTGTGTTTCAGTATGAACTCTTCGGACAGAAGCTTTGGATAACAACTACGCATGTGTGTCTTTTCATCGTCATGGCGATCATCATTATCTTTTGCCTGTGTGCAAACAGGGCGGTCAAACATGCGACGGAAGTACCCGGAGCTTTCCAAAACGTTGTGGAACTCGTGGTCGAGATGCTCGACAACATGATCAGGGGTGTCATGGGCAAGAACGCGACAGCTTTTGCCAACTATATCGGCACGCTGTTCATCTTCATCCTGATCAGCAATATTTCAGGCCTGATGGGGCTGAGAGCGCCCACGGCTGACTATGGCGTGACATTTGCACTTGGTCTGATCACTTTTACCCTGATAACCTTCAACAAATTCAAGTACCAGAAGGTCTCGGGTGTGATCAAGGGACTGTGCGATCCATGGCCGATCTGGGCTCCGATCAATGTGATCGGCGATGTGGCAGTACCCATTTCCCTGTCGCTTCGTTTGTTCGCGAACGTTCTGTCAGGAACCGTCATGATGGCATTGCTCTATGGTCTGCTCGGGTTTATCGCCACAGGCTGGCCGGCAGCGCTTCATGTGTATTTTGACTTGTTCTCCGGAGCGATCCAGACATATGTATTCTGTATGCTGACAATGACATATATCAACAATGCCATTGAGGGGTAAAAACCAGGCGGACAGCGAGGCTGTTCCTGGCAAATGATTTTAGTTTTCTAAATCTCACTAAATATTTCACAGGAGGAATTAACTATGGAATTCAATTCAAACTTTATCTTAGGTTGTTCAGCAATTGGCGCAGGTCTTGCGGTTATCGCAGGTATCGGACCCGGTGTAGGCCAGGGTATCGCCGCAGGTCATGCAGCGGCAGCGGTGGGCAGAAACCCGGGTGCAAAGTCTGATGTCACTTCTACCATGCTTCTTGGTCAGGCGGTTGCCGAGACGACAGGTCTCTATGGTCTGCTCGTGGCAATGCTGTTATTGTTCGTAAAACCTTTAGTACCGTAAGGATAACGGAGAGAGATTCTGCAAGGATTTTCCAGAGCTTCGTTAAAACGAAAAGAAATTCTAAGTATGTAAAAGACGCAGGCTTAGAAGTGCTTAGTTTCGTTTAAGGGAACGGCAGGGCTGTTCTCTGTGAATGAAAATATGATAAAAGGAGGTACAAAGGTATGGTGAATCACACCATGATACTTGCTACCGAGACAGAGGGACTGAGCCGGTTATTTGACCTGGACTTCCAGCTTTTGGCGGATACAGTTCTCATGATCATTGCAATGTTCGTCCTTTTCCTTGTCGCGTCGCATTTCTTATTCGATCCGGTGAGAAAGCTGATGAACGACAGGAAGGAGAAGATCAGGGGAGAACTCGACCAGGCGGCGGCTGACCAGAAATCAGCGGCTGATACGCGCGCCCTCTACGAAGAGAAGTTAAGTCAGGTAGGCAAAGAGGCGGAGGCGATCCTCGCTGACGCGCGCAAGCGCGGCATGGAAAACGAGGCAAAGATCGTTGCCGATGCGAAGCAGGAAGCTGCCAGGATTGTGGAGACAGCCAGAAAAGAGGCAGAGCTTGAGAAGCAGAAGCTGGCGGACGAGGTGAAGCGCGAGATGGTCGCGGTCGCTTCGCTGATGGCTGCCCAGATCGTGCAGGCCAATATCGATACAAATGCCCAGCATGAACTCATTGACAAGACATTGAAAGAAATAGGTGATAGCACATGGCTAAGCTAGTTTCCAGGACGTATGCTCAGGCGTTGTTTGAACTTGCCGTCGAACAGGACAGGACCGCAGCCTTCTTGGAGGAGGCGGTGGGACTTCTTGGAATCATCCGCACAAATGTGGAGTTTGGACAGTTCATGAACCACCCAAAGATTCAGAAAGAGGATAAGCTTGAGGTGGTGCAGAATGTGTTCCGGGATAAGCTCAGCAGGGAAATGTTGGGATTTCTGGTGACGATCGTCGAGAAGGACCGTTACGGGGAGATCGAGGCGATCCTGGAGGACTTCATAGCATCCGTAAAGGAGTACAGCAATATCGGAACGGCTTATGTCACAACGGCTATAGCAATAAATGATCAGGAAAAACAGGATATCGAGAGCCGGCTGCTCGCCACCACCAGATACAAGACCATCGAGTGCATCTATGATGTGGACAATAGCCTGATCGGTGGTATGGTCATCAAGATGGGAGACCGGGTTGTGGACAGCAGTATCCGGACAAAATTGGATAAGCTGCAGCGCGAGCTGTTGGCGATCCAGCTGTGAGTAGAATTTCACGGGGCGGATCTGTGGCGTCACAGATCCGAGCAAAATAATATAGAAAGGTGCAGATCCATATGAATTTAAGACCAGAAGAAATAAGTTCTGTGATTAAGGATCAGATAAAGAGATATGCCGCTGATCTGGAAGTATCGGAAGTCGGTACGGTCATTCAGGTGGCAGATGGTATCGCACGCGTACATGGACTGGAGAAGGCGATGCAGGGTGAGCTTCTCGAATTTCCGGGAGAGGTTTACGGCATGGTCATGAACCTTGAGGAGGACAACGTGGGCGCCGTGCTGCTTGGAAGCTCCAAGAACATAAACGAGGGTGATACCGTAAAGACGACCAACCGCGTTGTGGAGGTTCCCGTGGGCGATGCCCTGCTTGGACGTGTAGTGAACGCGCTTGGCCAGCCGATCGACGGCAAGGGTCCTGTCGCAAGCACAAAATACCGTCAGATTGAGAGAGTTGCATCCGGTGTTATCACCAGAAAATCCGTAGACACGCCAATGCAGACCGGTATCAAGGCGATCGATGCCATGGTTCCGATCGGAAGAGGACAGCGCGAGCTGATCATCGGCGACAGGCAGACCGGTAAGACGGCGATCGCCATAGATACCATCATCAACCAAAAAGGCCAGAATATGAAATGTATCTACGTTGCGATCGGTCAGAAGGCTTCGACTGTCGCGAGCATCGTGAAGACGCTCGAGGAGTTTGGCGCTATGGCGTACACGACGATTGTGGCTGCGACGGCGAGCGAGCTTGCACCGCTGCAGTACATTGCTCCGTACTCGGGCTGTGCGATCGGTGAGGAGTGGATGGAGAACGGCGAGGATGTGCTCATCATCTACGATGATCTGAGTAAGCACGCTGTTGCATACCGTACACTCTCCCTGCTGTTGAAGCGTCCGCCCGGACGTGAGGCTTTCCCGGGAGACGTGTTCTATCTCCACTCGAGACTGCTCGAGCGCGCATGCCGCATGAGCGAGGAGTACGGCGGAGGTTCCATCACGGCGCTGCCGATCATTGAGACGCAGGCGGGCGACGTTTCCGCGTATATCCCGACAAACGTGATCTCGATCACCGATGGCCAGATCTACCTTGAGACAGAGATGTTCAATTCCGGTTTCAGACCAGCCGTAAATGCAGGTCTGTCCGTTTCGCGAGTAGGCGGTTCCGCGCAGATCAAGGCGATGAAGAAGATCGCAGGCCCAATCCGTACGGAGCTTGCACAGTACAGGGAGCTTGCCTCATTCGCGCAGTTTGGCTCCGATCTTGACGCGGATACCAAGGAGAGACTTGACCAGGGTGCACGCATCAAGGAGATCTTAAAGCAGCCGCAGTACAAACCGATGGCTGTCGAATATCAGGTTATCATTTTGTTTGTTGCCACGAGAAAGTATCTGCTCGATGTGCCCGTGTCGGACATCACCAGATTTGAGGCAGAGCTTTTTGAGTTCCTTGACACCAAATATCCGCAGGTGCCGCAGGCGATCAGGGATGAGAGGGTGATCTCGGACGAGACCGAGAAAACGCTTGTCGCAGCGATTGAAGAGTTCAAAGGACGCTTTAAGTAAAAAGAAGGGGGGACTGAATATTTATGGCCTCAATGAGAGACATAAAGAGACGTAAGAGTTCTGTGCAGAGCACACAGCAGATTACGAAGGCCATGAAGCTTGTTTCCACCGTCAAACTGCAAAGAGCGAAAGGACGTGCAGAGAAGTCCAAGACGTATTTCAACTGCATGTATCAAACGGTGGTTTCCATGCTTTCCAAAGCAGGGGATATCAACCATCCGTACCTCAAGGCGAACAACTCCCCCAAAAAGGCTGTGATCGTGATCACGGGCAGCAGGGGGCTTGCCGGCGGCTACAATTCCAATATCATCAAGCTTGTGAGGGACAATGAGTGGAATAAGGATGATTTGATCATTTATCCGGTAGGAAGCAAGGGAAGGGACACATTTGCAAGACTTGGCTATGAGATGGGGGAGGATTATTCCGACGCGATCGAGGAGCCGATCTATGCCGATGCCATGAAGATCAGCAATCAGGTGCTTGACGACTTCGCAACCGGCAAGGTGGGCGAGATCTATGTCGTCTACACAGGATTTAAGAATACTGTGACACATATCCCGACCAGGCTGAAGCTGCTGCCCATTCAGATCGAGGACGAGCGCAGCGATGATGACAAGGCTGTGCTGGATTTTGAGCCTGAGACAGAGGACGCGGTCGAACTGATCATCCCGAAGTATATCACGAGCCTGATCTACGGGGCGATGATCGAGGCTGTCGCGAGCGAGAACGCAGCCAGGATGCAGGCGATGGACAATGCGACCAACAATGCGGACGAGATCATCTCGAGCCTGTCGCTGCTCTATAACAGGGCGCGCCAGAGTGCGATCACGCAGGAGCTGACAGAGATCATCGCGGGTGCGCAGGCAATCTCATAAATATCGAAGTTTCGTTAAAAAGAACGCCCAATTTATGCGTTCTTTGCATTAAATAATCAATAGTAAGGAACTGTAGGAAAATAACCGATGCAACTTGCGCAGGATATTTCTTCGAGGATGTATAGCAAAAAACGCAGGCGTAGCGGGCTACGGCGAGGCTTTTTGCTATACATAATCGGAGAAATAGACAAGTCAAGATGCGTCAGTTAGTTTTCTACAGTTCCTAAGCTCAAAAGTATGATAGAGAGGAAACAAAAAGATGGCAGATAAGATAATTGGTAAAGTTACCCAGATTATCGGTGCGGTTCTTGATGTGAAGTTCAGCGAAGGGCAGCTTCCGGAGCTGAACGATGCAGTGAAGATCACAAGAAGTGATGGCACAGAGCTGACGATCGAGGTTGCACAGCATCTGGGTGATGATACGGTGAGATGTATCGCCATGGGACCTACGGACGGACTCGTGAGAGGGATGGATGCTGTTTCGACAGGCGCACCGATCACGGTTCCTGTGGGTGAGAGTACACTTGGACGTATGTTTAACGTACTTGGCGAACCGATAGATAACAAACCGGCTCCGGAGGCACAGGGCTACGAGCCGATCCACAGACCAGCGCCCTCGTTCGAGGAGCAGGCGACGTCGACGGAGATGCTCGAGACAGGGATCAAGGTCGTCGACCTCCTCTGTCCTTACCAGAGAGGCGGTAAGATCGGTCTGTTTGGCGGCGCCGGCGTGGGCAAGACGGTTCTGATCCAGGAGCTGATCACGAACATCGCAAATGAGCATGACGGATTCTCCGTATTTACAGGCGTAGGCGAGCGCACGAGAGAGGGGAATGACCTCTATAATGAAATGACGGAATCCGGCGTTATCAGCAAGACCGCCATGGTATTCGGACAGATGAACGAGCCGCCCGGGGCGAGAATGAGGGTTGGCCTGACAGGTCTTACAATGGCGGAGTATTTCCGCGACAAGGGTGGAAAGGATGTGCTCCTTTTCATCGACAATATCTTCCGTTTCACACAGGCTGGCTCCGAGGTTTCCGCGCTGCTTGGACGTGTGCCTTCTGCCGTAGGTTATCAGCCGACGCTGCAGACAGAGATGGGCGCCCTACAGGAGCGTATCACTTCGACAAAAAATGGTTCCATCACATCGGTGCAGGCTGTGTACGTGCCTGCCGACGACTTGACGGACCCTGCGCCGGCGACGACGTTCGCGCACCTGGATGCGACGACCGTTCTCTCGCGTTCGATCGTGGAGCTCGGTATCTATCCGGCGGTCGATCCGCTCGAGTCCACATCGAGGATTCTCGATCCTCGTATCGTTGGTCAGGAGCACTACGAGGTGGCGCGCGGCGTACAGCAGGTGCTCCAGAAATACAAGGAGCTGCAGGATATCATCGCGATCCTCGGTATGGATGAGTTGTCGGAGGAAGACAAGATCACCGTGAACCGCGCGAGAAAGATCCAGAGATTCCTGTCACAGCCGTTCCATGTAGCGGAGCAGTTTACAGGTATGCCGGGTAAGTATGTGCCCATCGCAGAGACGATCAGAGGCTTTAAGGAAATCATGGAAGGGAAGCATGACGATATCCCGGAGGGACATTTCCTCAATGCCGGAACAATTGATGACGTAGTAGCCAGGGCGAGGTAGGAGGTGCTGCTATGGCAGAGAAGTTCAAGCTAACGATCGTGACGCCGGACCGCGAATTCTTTAATGAAGAGGCGGATATGGTCGAATTCAATACAACAGAGGGTGAGATCGGTGTCTACGCCGGTCATGCACCGCTTACAGTCATCGTCAAGCCCGGTATTCTTGCGATCACACAGGGCGACACGGTGAGAAATGCAGCGCTTCATGCCGGATTCGTACAGATACTGCCGCAGGAGATCACGATCCTTGCAGAGATCATCGAGTGGCCCGGCGAGATCGACGAGGCGCGCGCCAATGCTGCAAAGCAGCGGGCGGAAGGAAGGCTTGCGGAGCGCGGCGGCAGCGTTGATGTCGCAAGAGCCGAGGCAGCCCTGATGCGCTCGATCGCGCGGATCGATGTTGCAAAATTGAAATAATGTTTTCTGATTAAGCTAAAACCACTGTCTGGGCGGGCGTCCGGACGGTGGTTTTTTTGTGCAGTTCAGCGCAGAGGAAATCTTTGAGTTTTTAAGGACTTTTTAATATTTTTCCGATTATAATGACCTTTGCAGGGCGCTGGGGAAACGATCGATCGGGAGGAGCAGCGTCTTTGATGGGTGAACAGTTCCAGGGCACCCCTTGTACCGGAACACAGGCAACCGGTATAGTGAAATCAAGAAAGGAATGGGATCTATGTGGTTTGAGATACTGAAAAAGGATTTAAAAAAGCAAAAGAGCGTCAATATCATTCTGCTCCTGTTTGTCACGCTGTCCACGATCTTCCTCGCCAGCAGTGTCAGCAATATCAGTCTGGTGATGAACGGACTGGAGACCTATATGGAACGCGCAAATGTCAGCGATGTGATGGCTGTGTTTGGCGGTGAAGATGAGGGGGAAGCATTTGGGCGCTGGCTGGATGACTGCAGCGATGTGACAGAGTATGCCGCGGAGCAGCTGTGCGAGATCTCGGCAGGTGATGTCAGCGCGGGGGACGCAGATGAGGCGGGTGTTTTTGACGCAAACGGCGCAAGCCTGTATCTGGGGGCGGTCGGCGGCAGATACGCGAAGGCTCTGGACAGCGATGGAGACGACATCGCACTGGATCCTGGCGAGGCTGCAGTCTCGCCAGCCCTGATGGAGCGCAACGGGCTTCATGTCGGGGATGAACTGCGGTTTGAAGTGTCCGGCACGACATATACGTATCGGATCGCTGTACAGACCAGGGATATCATGTACGGGAATGAGATGAGCGGAATGGGGCGCTTTCTATTCTGCAAAGCGGATTATGACAAAATGGTGTCGGACAGCGAGAACGTCAAAATTGTTGTATACGGATTTAACACGCTGGATCCGGAGAAAACGCTGAGGGAGATCAACCAGCAGAACTTCACACTGCTGGTCAATCTCTTTGAACGGAGCATCTATCCGCTGCTGTATGTGTTTGACATGATCGTAGCCGCGCTGCTGATCGTGATCGGGCTGTGCCTGATCCTGATATCACTCATGATACTGCGGTTTTCGCTGAGCTTTACCATGGAGGAAAATTATCGGGAGATCGGTGTGTTGAAGGCGATCGGAATGCGCGATCGTGCCATACGAAGGATCTATCTGGTCAAGTATTTTGCGCTGGTCGCGGCTGGGGCGTCTGTGGGCGTGGTGCTGAGCATTCCGGTCGGGAAAGGCATGACGGAGAGCGTCAGCAAAAATATGGTATTGGGCGACAGCGCAGATGCGATCGGACTCAACATTGTGTGCGGGGCGGCAGTGATCGTGTTCGTGACATCGATGTGCGTCGCTTTTACAGGAAAGCTGAAAAAGATCTCTGTGATCGAGGCGATACGGAGCGGCGGCAGCGGCGAGCGGTATCAACGGCGCAGGGGACTCAGCCTGTACAAGAGAAAGTATATGGGCACGGTCTCCTTCCTCGGATTGAATGATATTCTCTGTAATATAAAACGGTATCTCGTCCTGTTTGTTACATTCTGCATCAGTTTTGTGCTGATCACGGTTCCGCTCAACACGCTGACGACGATGGAGAGTGACGAGATGGCGACAAAATTCAGCTTAAATCCCGATGCGGCGGTCTATATGGACAGACTGGAGGCAAAAGGGGAGACACCGTACCACAATACAGCGGATTTGGAAAGCGCGCTGCGCCGGATAGAGCGTGAGCTCGCAGAGCGCGGATATGAGGCGTCGCTGAGTGTGGGTGCGCTGTGCTTTGTGGAGTACACAGTGGATGATCAGGGAAAAGTGATCAAGCCGCTGACCAACTATCCGATCGGTGAGAACGGGGGATACTGCGAATACAGTGCCGGGGAAGCGCCCAGATTGGAGAACGAGGTCGCCTTCTCCAGAAAGATCATGGAGGCGAACCATCTGGAGATCGGGGACACTGTGACTGCCAGCATCGGTGGAAAAGAGCGGAAATTTATCATCACCGGGTATTACAGCGACTATATGCAGCTGGGGGAGAGTGCCCGCTTAAATCCTGCGCTTGATATGAGCGGCGAGATCCTGTCTGGTTACTGGAAGGCGACGGTGGCGATGGAGACGGCGCTTTCCCAGAGGGAGCTTGCGGACCAGATGAAAGAACAGTTTCCGCAGTACGAGTGGGTGACTGCGCAGGAGGCGATCGACGCCAACATCGGTACGATCAAAGATACCATGCACGCCATGCAGCTTCCGATGACGGTGATGCTGTGCCTGCTCATCATGCTGATCTCACTGCTGATGATGAAGCTGTTCATCGTGCGGGAAAAGGGGCAGCTTGCCATGCTCGGGAGTATCGGGTGGCGAAGGGGAGATATCCGGAAGTGGCTGGTGATGCGCATGGTGTGGGTGGTCCTGCTCTCGATGATCTTTGCAGTGCCGCTGTCCATGCTGAGCAACCGCTTTATACTGAAAAACATCTTTGCGATCATGGGCGCGGAGCTCCAGATCCAGGTGGAACCGCTGAAAGCCTACCTGCTTTATCCCGCGGTACTGCTTGTGGGAATCATGGCGGCAACGTACTTTGCGACCGGGAGCGTGCGCAGGATCGATCCTGGCGATATGAAGATCGCGGAGTAAAAAGTGAGCAAATGTTTGGAAATTACCTGCGACATGAGAGACATACAAATGTTTGAATGCGAAAAAGAAAAGCGATGCACAGCACCGCGCCAGGTATCTGGAGGCAAGGAACTGTAGGAAAATAACCGATGCAACTTGCGCAGGATATTTCTTCGAGGTGAAATTGCTAAAGCAACTGTCAAAAAACGTAGGCGCAGCGGGCAGCGGCGTGGATTTTTGATATGCATAATCGGAGAAATAGACAAGTCAGGATGCGTCAGTTATTGTTCTACAGTTCCTAAGAATAAAAATAAGGAGAATAGCGAACATGAATGCATTGAAAGCAAAGGATCTGTGTAAAACATATATCGTGAACAAAAGGCAGAATAATGTCCTCAGAAATGTGAACCTCGAGATCAGGGAGGGGGAGATGGTCGGCGTCATGGGACCTTCGGGCTCCGGGAAGACGACACTGCTCTACACGATCAGCGGTATGGACACTGCCACTGCGGGCAGCGTTGAGTTTTTTGGGGAGGAGATGACCAGACTGTCTGCCAACCAGGTGAGCGACCTGCGTCTGAAAAGGATGGGATTTGTGTTTCAGCAGATGTATATGCTGAAAAATCTCTCCATCTATGATAATATCGTATTGCCGGCGTACCAGTCGGCTGCCGGAAGGGAACAGCGCAGAGCGATCAACGAGCGCGCGAAAGTGCTGATGACAAAACTTGGGATCAGCGAGGTGGCGGACAACGATGTCAGTGAGGTTTCCGGCGGACAGCTGCAGAGAGCGTGCATCGCAAGGAGCATGATCAACAATCCGAAGATCATCTTTGCCGATGAGCCGACAGGCGCCCTGAACAAGCAGAACTCCAGGGAGGTCATGAAGGAGCTGAACAAACTCAACGAGGAGGGAACGACCATCATGATGGTGACACATGACGTGAAGGTGGCTTCTGGCTGTGAGCGCGTCTTTTATATAGAAGACGGCAATATCCGGGATGAGATGAATCTGGGAAAATATACGGAGGACGGTGCGCGGGAGCGCGAGCGGGAACTGAGCAACTGGCTGATGAGGCTTGGGTGGTAAATGTGATAAGTAGTATAGATTTTGGGAGCGTGCGTGATGACAGATATTTTGATGGTTGAGGATGAGCGGGAGCTGGCGGGGCTTTTGAGGATATATATGGAAAAGGCGGGGTATACCGTGCGGTGGGCGGCTTCGGGGGAGGAGGCACTGGACTGTCTGCGCAGGGACACGGTAAAAATGCTGCTCCTTGACATCACGCTGCCCGGTATGGACGGGTTTGCGGTGTGCAGGGAAGTGCGCAAGACTGACAGCGTGCCGGTTCTGATCATCAGCGCCCGCGTCGGAAAGGAGGATCAGCTCAATGGCTTCCGGCTCGGCGCGGACGATTACATCGAGAAGCCGGTCGATCCCGATCTGCTGGTCGCAAAGATCGGCTCCCTGTTTGCGCGCGCTTACGGCGCGTCGGTGGAGAGAGACATACTGTGTTCCGGCAGTCTCACGATCGATAAATCCGCCCGCCGGGTTTACAAAAACGGGGCGCCCGTAGAGCTCACTGTGAAAGAGTATGAACTGCTCCTGCTGTTGGCTGAAAATCCGGGAAAGACATTGGATAAAGACTATCTGTTCAGACGGATATGGGGGACGGACAGTTTCAGCGAGAACCAGACGCTGACCGTCCATATCAAGATGCTGCGCAACAAGATCGAGGAGGATCCCAGGAAGCCGCTGCGCATTCGCACGGTGTGGGGAGTGGGGTACTGCTATGAGGAAGTATAGTTGCAGAATGAGCGGGAGTGGGCTATAATGGTGGCAGGAGACAAACGGCTGCAATGCGGAACCGCTAAACAGGGAGGTCAGGGCGTGGGACGATTTTTGAACAGAGACAATCAGAAATACGCAAAATTCTCGACGACGAAGTACTTTGTAGACAAGACAGGAATGATCAACAAATTGTTGGAAAAGGATGACGATGAGAAATTTCTCTGCTGCAGCCGTCCGCGCCGTTTTGGAAAATCGATCACAGCACATATGCTTGTGGCGTATTTCAGCAGGGGGGCGGAATCGAGCAGCCTGTTTGCGCCGCTGAAATGCGTGAAGGACAAGGCGTTCTTAGCGAATCTGAATCAGTATGACACGATTTTTATGGATATCCAGGCACAGTTTGTAAAAGCGAAAGACCAGAATGCGAATCCCAATAAGATGTTTCAGGAAAATGTAGTGAAAGAGCTGAGGGAAGCGTATCCTGAACTGGTTAACGCGAATGACAACCTTGCGGAGGCGCTGTCTATAGTTCACGCGGCGACAGGCAGCGAATTTGTGATCATTTTTGACGAGTGGGATTATCCGATCCGGGAGCTTGCCGGGAACAGCAGGGAGCGTCTGGATTATATCGAGTTTCTGCGCATGATGTTCAAGAACGCCGAGGCGCAGGATTATGTTCGGTTGGCATATCTGACAGGGATCCTTCCGATGGTCCGCTCAAAGGGGCAGTCCGCGGTGAACAATTTTGACGAGTATACCATGACCGATCCGCGAGTTTCTGTGCGGAAAAGGGTTTGCGGATCTGGTCTATCTGCCGCTGCCGCAATGCCCGCAGCGGCCGGTGATCGTCGTGGAGTTGAAATGGAACCGGGGCGCCGACACGGCGATCACCCAGATCCGGGAGAAGCGCTATCCGAATTCGCTGAGAGACTATTACGGCGAGATTCTGCTCGTGGGGATCAGCTACGAGAAAAAGACGAAGGAGCACACCTGCGTGATCGAGTGTGTGGAAAGGTAATGAAAATAAAATGCCCTTGATGGTGTCAGGGGCATTTTTCGATGTATACCTGTAGGAAAGTCGCAGCAGGAGCTGACGTGAGGCTGGTGCGGGGGTGGTGTTATGAGCAACTATAATAAACTGGTGGTGCTGTCTCTGGTGATCTATGCGGTTCTGGCTGTTGCAGCGTCGGCTGTGCTCAGGACGCGGCAGGATGAAAAAGGACAATTTTACAAAGTGGAGATCAATCGGATCACGGCGGAGATTGCAGATCAGATGAGATCCGCTGCGGATCAGCCGGGTACGAACCGGACAGATGTGACAAAAATCCTGGATTCGCTTGACCTGTGCGCGTATCAGGATATTGAGGGGATTGCGTATCTTCCCGTTTCTGTGACAGACAAGGAGAGCGTCCTGGGCTTTTACAGCGGAGCAAATGGGACGCAGAGCGCCATATATCCGTTATATATGAATGTATATACAAATGGCGATCACGACACAGCGGCAGACACATCGCGTGCGGGAGACGGGGATTTCGCGTCCGGCGGGGAACAGCTTGCGGGCTATCTCAGATTTGACTGTCACAGCGCCGATCCGGGCGGACTGTATCTGCTGCTGACGCAGGGCGCACTGCTCGTGATGGAGCTGTTTTTGCTGATCGTGCTGTTTTATCTCAGGCGGCATCTGATCCAGCCCTTCCACAGAATGCAGGATCTGACCTACGAGCTGTCGAAGGGCAATCTTCAGGGCGATGTCAAGGCGGACAGGAGTCAGTATTTTGGAAAATTTCTGTGGGGACTGAGCGAGTTGAAAGATGCCCTGCGCACAAGCCGCAGGCGGGAGCTGGATCTCCAGCGGGAGAAAAAACTGCTCCTGCTCTCGCTGTCACACGATATCAAGACACCGCTCAGCATGATAAAGCTGTATGCAAAAGGGCTGGAGGACGGTATCTATCCTGCGGAAGATGAGCGACGGGAGGCGTATTGCCAGATCGGGGAGAAAGCAGCGCAGATCGAGGATTTTGTCGGTGAGATCGTGAAGGCGTCGAGGGAAGACATAGTACAGATCGAGGTCGTGAAGGGCGAATTTTATCTGGCGGAGCTGGTGCGGTGGGTGGAAACTGTCTACGGGGAGAAATGTGCGCTGCGCAGGTGCGCATTGACGGTCGGGACGTATCAGAACCGCATTATCCAGGGGGATCTCAACCGCCTGATGGAAGTGTTTGAGAATCTGTTTGAGAACGCCTTCAAGTACGGGGATGGGCGCAGGATACAGCTCACATTTTACGAGGAGGACTACTGCCAGCTGATACGCGTGTCCAACACGGGGGATCCGGTCACAGAAAGAGAGCTGGTGCACCTGTTTGACAGTTTCTTCCGCGGCGGGAACACACGGGGGCAGCAGGGAAACGGGCTTGGGCTGTATATCTGCAGGGAGATCATGAACAGGATGGGCGGCGAGATCTTTGCGGAGTGCGGGAAGGACGGGATGGCGTTCGTCGTCGTGCTGCCCTTGTAGGGAGACGGCTCACCCGCTTGCCGCAGATCTGTATCGGATTTGGCGAGCGGGGATTAGTGGAAAAAGAAAGGAGAAGGATGATGAAAAGAAAAGCGAAAGCGATACTGCTGTTATGGACAATGGCGGGTCTTTTGGCGGGGTGCCACAGGCAGGACGCCATAGAAAACACGATAGAAAACACGGATGAACAGCTCACCTACCGCGCAGATGACCCTGTGGAAACAGAAGTTGGCGGCAATGAGATCGGAAATAACACGGAGCCATCGGAGGAGACGGAGGTACAAGAGACAGAAGAGGACAGTGCAGAAAGCACTGGAATAGAAACAGAAGATGCGGAATCCGGTTTTTACTGCACTGCATTGACGGAGGATATCAAGGCGCGCATCACGGGAAGTTCCTATCCCGATACGCAGGAGCCGCTGCAGATTTCCTATGAGGAGCTCTCTTATGTGCATGTCCTACACTATGATTTTGAGGGACAGATCCAGGAGGGCGAGCTGATCTGCAACCAGGCGGTCGCGCAGGATCTGGTGGAGATTTTTTATGAGCTGTACGAAAGCCAGTATCCGATCGAGAAGATCCGCCTCATAGACGAGTACAGCGCGGACGATGAGGCGTCGATGGCGGACAACAACACTTCCTGTTTCAATTACAGGACAGTCCCGGGGAGTACGAAACTCTCCAACCATTCGTATGGTTTCGCCATAGACATCAATCCCCTTTACAATCCCTATGTGCGCACAAGGGACGGAAAGGAGCTGATCTCGCCGGACAACGCCGTACCGTATGCGGACCGCAGTGCGGATTTTCCGCATAAGATCGACAGGAATGACTTGTGTTACAGGATTTTTATCGAACACGGATTTACGTGGGGCGGGTCATGGAACAGCAGCAAGGACTACCAGCATTTCGAGAAACGTGTGCAGAAATACTAGAAAATTCCATTTACTCAATTGAGTTTGGGGCGGAGTTGGAGTATAATGGAGGGGGTATCGCTGTATACGGGTATTATAGGAGTAAATGACTCTGTATAGTTGGGGATAAGGAACTGTACAGAAACCATACTGCATGCAGAGTGCGCTTGGGGGTACAGCCAGGGTTGGGGGTATGTCCTGGAGTGCTCTGGTTTTTAAGAGGAAGAGAGCTATGGTAGTGGATAGCATGATGAATGAGTACGACTCAAAGCTTTTTGACGTGCTGGCGCGGTCGTCAAACAGGACGTATTTCTTTGCCAGCAATATGAAGAAAAACACGGCGCGGTGGTCAAAGGGGGCGGTGGAGTATTTCGGCTTGAAGAGCGAAGTGCTCTGCCCGGCTGACATTGAGTGGCTGAACCTGATCCACCCGGATGACAAGTCAGCCTATCTCAAAAATTTTGAGGATATGGCGAACCATGTCACTGCTTATCACGATGTGGAGTATCGGATATGCAATGCCGGGAACGAGTACGTGTGGGTGAACTGCAAGGGGTATATGACCTACGATGATGAGGGCATGATGGACTTCTTTGCCGGATTTGTCACCAACCTGGGCGTGCGCAATAAGATCGACCCCGTCACAGGGCTTTGGACACTGCAGGAGTTCCGCAAGGACACGGAGAATCTGCTGTACAATAACAGGAGCGGTGTCGCGGTCATGATCGGACTCAGCAATTTTAAGCGCGTCAATGATGAGTACGGGTACTCTTACGGGGACAAGACGCTGTATGCTGCTGCGCACAGGATGCTGGCAGTCAGGACAAAGGGGACGCGGATCTACCGCATGGATAGTTCTGATTTTGCCCTGCTGATCGAGGGCGGGACCGGCGAGCATGTGATGAGGGAGATCGAGAAGATCCGGCAGGCATTCTCGTCGCTGGATATCGATCGCAACCAGGTTCACCTCGATTTTTGCGCAGGCGCGGTGCTTTTTCCACAGGATGGGAAGTACATTGACCAGATCATGAGCAATATGCTTGTCGCACTCGAGAGTGCCAAGAGTGCGGGCAGGGCGGGAGTGACCTTCTACACGGAGGAGATGCATCTGAAAAAGACGAGAATGCTGCGTCTCAGGGATGCGATCCGGGAGAGCGTCAATGACGGTTTCAAGGGGTTCTCGATCGTGATGCAGCCGATCATAGATTCCAGGACAGGCAAAGGAACGAGCTGTGAGACGCTTCTGCGGTGGAGCGATGAGCGCTTTCCGGGAATCGGACCTATGGAGTTTGTGCCGATCCTGGAGGACACGGCGCTGATCATTCCTGTGGGAAAATGGATTCTCGAGCAGGTGCTAAAAGACCTCAGGGAGTGGGAGGACAGAGGCGGCAATCCGATCGAGAAAGTTCACGTGAACGTCTCCTACATCCAGCTCCACGACGATGAGTTTGTTGAGTATACGGTGGACAAGCTGCGGCAGTACGATATCGCGCCGGAACGTCTCGTGCTGGAGCTGACGGAGAGCTGTAGGATCGGGCGCATTGACGAGCTGACGGAGCGGCTGCAGAGATTCAAGGATCAGGGCATCAGCATCGCGCTGGATGATTTTGGCACCGGGTATGCGTCGCTTGCGGTGCTCAAGGATATACCGACAGATATCGTAAAGCTCGACCACACAATGATCAAATCAGTGGTCGGGACAGAGAAGGAGCGGAAACTGATCGAGTTTATCATCTCCTTCTGCAACAATGTCGGCATCATCGTCTGCGCGGAGGGCGTTGAGAATACGACGATCATGGGGATCGTGAACAAGGCGGGCGCAGAGCTGCTCCAGGGGTACTACTTCGACAAGCCCCTGCGCGTCGAGGAGTTTTATGAGAAGTATGTGAAATTATAGATAGGTGGTTTGGGAGAGGATTATGAAGAAATTTGTTATGTTGTTGTCATCGTTGCTGATCGGGATGACACTGATGACTGGATGCGGTGCGCAGGGGGATGCGCAGCCGTCCGCTGTCAATGTCATCGCGTTAAAGGGACCTACTGCCATGGGTCTGGTAGGCTTTATGGACGGTGCGGAGGCGGGCAGGATCACAGATCACGAATATCATTTTGAGATCGCAGCAGCGGCTGACGAAGTGACGCCGAAGCTGGTGCAGGGACAGGTGGACATCGCCGCGGTACCCGCAAACCTTGCCTCTGTGCTGTACAACAACACGGAGGGCAGTGTGCAGGTGCTTGCGGTCAACACATTGGGCGTGATCTACATCGTGGAGAGCGGCGATACGGTATCGGATATCAGTGATCTGAAAGGGAAGACGATCTATGCCAGCGGGAAGGGCGCGACGCCCGAGTACGCCCTGAATTATATTCTCGCACAGAATGGTATCGATCCTGAAAAAGATCTGACGATCGAGTGGAAGAGCGAGCACGCGGAGTGTCTGTCGGCGCTGATGGCGCAGGAGAACGCGATCGCGATGCTGCCGCAGCCCTTTGTGACGACGGCACAGACCAAGAGTGACAAGATCCGGGTCGCGCTGGATCTCACGCAGGAGTGGGACAGGCTTGGTACGGATTCGGCGCTCCTGACAGGGGTGGTCGTGGCGCGGAAAGAGTTCGTGGACGCCAATCCGGCGGCGGTCGAGGCATTTATGGGGCACTATGCTGAGTCGGTGGCATTTGTCAATGAAAATGTGGAGGATGCGGCGGCGCTGATTGAGAAGTACGACATCGTTCCGGCGGCGGTTGCAAAAAAGGCGGTGCCGGACTGCAATATCGTGTTCATCACGGGCGACGAGATGAAACAGAAGCTCTCGGGATATCTCAGGGTGCTGATGGAGCAGAACCCAAAGTCCGTGGGAGGGGCGCTGCCCGGAGACGACTTTTATGTCCCCGGGCACTCTGAGGAAGAAGGTCAGCAAGGTCTGACAGATGCCCGGCGCATGAGAGAGACAATTCTTTCCTGCCTGAGTGCACCCGGTCATTTATCAGTTCGATTTCCAGTTCGATTTTGTGCTGGTTGAGTGAAGATGAGAGAAAGACATGAAATCCGTCTGTGGGCAGTGCTGTTTTGGATCGCCGTGTGGCAGCTAGCGAGTATGCGGCTGGACAGCGATATTCTGCTGGTGTCGCCGTTCCGGGTTTTGTGCAGGCTTGGCGAGCTCGCGCTGACGGCGGCATTCTGGCGGGCAGCCTGCTTCACACTGTCGCGTATCGCGTCGGGTTTTTTCCTGGCGGCAGCGTCGGGCGTGCTCCTGGCAGCAGTGGCGTCCCGTTATAGCAGGATCCGGGAACTTCTGGCGCCTGTCATGCTGGCAGCCAGATCCGTGCCGGTCGCGTCGTTTATCATACTCGCACTGATTTGGTTTTCGTCGGAAAACCTCTCTGTATTGATCTCGTTTCTGATGGTGCTGCCGGTCATCTACGTCAATGTGCTCGGCGGCATTCGGTGTGTGGACAGGCAGTTGTTGGAGATGGCACAGGTGTTCCGCGTCCCGAAGATCCGCGTGGTGCGCTATATTTATGTGCCGCAGGTCATGCCGTATTTTTATACAGCTTGCAGCGTGTCGCTCGGGATGTGCTGGAAGGCGGGCGTAGCGGCGGAAGTCATCGGCATGCCAAAGGGATCGGTCGGGGAGCGGCTGCAGCAGGCGAAGGTGTATCTGGACACGCCGGATCTGTTCGCGTGGACGCTGGTGATCGTGACGGCGAGCCTTTTTTTTGAGAAGATCGTCTTGCTTCTGGTGGACAAGATCGCCAGGGCGTGCAGCGCGATGCGCGCAGGAAGATGAAGCCGTGGCGGAGAGCTGCGGCAGGAAGCGGATATCTGAAACGGTTGGAGAAAGAGTTTGGCTGAAAGAAAAAGACTGAATAAAAAGGATGGATAGCAATGGAATTGAAAGAACTTTCGTCAGAGCAGCTGACAGAGATCTATGATCAGTACATGGTGATCGATTTTCCGCAGGACGAGCTCAAACCGCTGGAACGTATTTTATACATGCTACGGACGGGGCTGAGCTGTGCCTACGGCATCTATGAGGGCAGGGAACTGCGGGGGTATGCGACATTTATCGTCCCGGATGGACTGCAGTACGGACTGCTGGACTATCTGGCTGTGATTCGGGAATACCGCGGAACGGGTGTCTGCACACGTCTCTTGGATCAAGGCTGTTTGGCGTGACCTACAGCATTCTGCTGTATGATTTTCGCGGCGTTCCCGATGCCGCAGCGTCGATCGGGGACGTGGACGACATCTATCGCGCGATGTTCCCCGAGCATCACTATGAGCAGAATGTGGACTTGTGGGAGATCGCGGAACCGGAGCGTATCAGGGAGACAGTCTGCCCAAGGTAGATATGGACTTCTGCGAAGGCAGTTATTATACAAGATGGTAAATTGCTTGCGATTAAGTTGAACGACGGCAAGGAGGACTGGTACATTTTACCAGGAGGAGGCCAGGACTGTGAGGAAATGCTTCCCCGGACTGTTGAACGAGAAGTCAGAGAAGAGACAGGAATAGAGGTTCAATGTAAATGAAGGATAAGGCGGTATAAGAATAAAAATGGAAGATATCTATATCAGCGGTTTATCAAAGTCGTTTGGCAGCAAAAAGGTATTTGACAGCTTGAATCTGACGATCAAAAGCGGCGTGACCACCTGTGTCATGGCGCCTTCCGGCGCCGGAAAGACGACACTGCTGCGGATTCTGATGGGGCTGGAAGCTGTGGACGGCGGCAGTGTGACCGGATTGGAGGGAAAACGGTTCAGTGCCGTTTTTCAGGAGGAGCGGCTCTGCGAGGGGATGACGGCTGCGGACAATATCAGGCTTGTCATGTCCCCGTCCGCATCGCTGCCGGCAATCCTGGCGGAGATGGACAGGATCGGGCTGGACAGCTGCGGGGATCAGCCGGCAGCGGAGCTCTCGGGCGGCATGCGCAGGCGGGTGGGCATTCTCAGGGCGCTGCTTGCCGAGTATGATGTGCTCTTTCTCGACGAGCCGTTCAAAGGGCTGGACGAGGCGCTCAAAGAACAGGTGATGGCGTATGTGCGGGAAAAGACTGCCGGGAAGACAGTAGTCTTTGTCACACATGACAGGGCGGAGGCTGCAGTTTTGGCGGATGAAGTGATCATGCTCTAGCGCGTGTCTGAGTGCGCTTTTCACTGCGCGGATGGGCGGGAGGACAGCCGCAAAAGCGTTCCGCGCAAATTAACCGTTGCACAAGGGTGGCAAGATATAGTATATTTAATGATAGGATGCACGGACAACGGCATTGGGATCCCATTTAAATTATTTTGTATTGTATTATTGTATCATTTTATTTGTGTTATATTATTTTATTTCTTATTAGAAAGGATAGGTGTAAAAATGATTCAGTTACTGGACACAGGAGCTTATCTCGTAAACGGCACGGATCTGGTCGCGGACAACGCGGAGGCGGCAGCTGCCATCAAGGCAAAGACCGGCAGGGAGGTGGACAAGGCAAAGGCATCCAAAGAGACGATCGCCTACGGCATCTTAAAGTCGCACAATACCGCAGACAGCATGGACAAGCTCAAGATCAAATTTGATAAACTGACATCGCACGATATCACGTTTGTGGGGATCATACAGACAGCGCGCGCGTCGGGGCTGACAAGATTCCCGGTTCCGTATGTGCTGACAAACTGCCATAACTCACTCTGCGCGGTGGGCGGCACGATCAATGAGGACGATCATATGTTTGGTCTTAGCTGCGCCAAGCGCTACGGCGGCGTTTATGTACCGCCGCACCAGGCAGTGATCCATCAGTATGCGCGGGAGATGCTCGCGGGCGGCGGAAGGATGATCCTCGGCTCGGATTCCCACACGCGCTACGGTGCGCTCGGCACGATGGCGATGGGTGAGGGTGGGCCGGAACTTGTCAAGCAGCTCTTAAACCAGGCATACGATATCAATATGCCGGGTGTTGTCGCGGTCTACCTGGAGGGTGAGCCGGTGAAGGGCGTGGGACCGCAGGACGTGGCGCTTGCCATCATCGGTGCGGTGTTCAAGAACGGCTATGTGAAAAATAAAGTGATGGAGTTCGTCGGACCTGGCGTGTCGTCATTGTCGGCGGATTTCAGGATCGGCATCGATGTCATGACGACGGAGACGACGTGCCTCTCTTCTATATGGAGAACGGACGATGCTATCAGGGAATTTTATGAGATCCACGGCAGAGTTGAGGATTATGCGGAGTTAAATCCGGGAGAGATCGCCTACTATGACGGCTGCATCAAAGTCGATCTGGGCAAGATAAAGCCGATGATCGCGATGCCGTTCCACCCGAGCAACACCTACACCATCGAGGAGCTGAATGCGAATCTTATGGATATCCTTGACGACTGTGAGAAGAAAGCGCTCGTCAGCCTGGACGGCGCGGTGGACTTCAGACTCAAGGACAAAGTGAGGGATGGAAAGCTGTATGTGGAACAGGGGATCATCGCGGGCTGTGCGGGCGGCGGATTTGAGAATATCTGTGCCGCGGCGGACATCCTGGACAACGCGAGCATCGGACCCGATGCGTTCACACTGAGTGTTTATCCGGCATCCATGCCGATCTATATGGAGCTGGTGAAAAACGGCTGCGCGGCGAAGCTGATGCAGACAGGCGCGGTGTTGAAAACTGCGTTCTGCGGGCCGTGCTTTGGCGCCGGGGATACGCCTGCAAACAATGCCTTTTCGATCCGCCACTCCACGAGAAACTTCCCGAACCGCGAGGGCTCCAAGCTCCAGAGCGGACAGATCGCCTCCGTCGCACTGATGGATGCGCGCTCGATCGCGGCGACGGCGGCGAACAAAGGGTATCTCACGCCGGCTACGGAGTTTGACGGGGATTTTGCGAAGTACAGATACTTCTTTGACAGGAAGATCTATGAGAACCGCGTGTTTGACTCAAAGGGCGTCGCCGATGAATCGGTGGAGATCCAGTTTGGACCGAACATCAAGGACTGGCCGGCGATGGTCGCGCTGACAGACAACCTGATGTTGAAAGTCGTATCGGAGATCCATGATCCGGTGACGACGACAGACGAGCTGATCCCTTCCGGCGAGACGTCCTCCTACCGCTCCAATCCGCTGGGGCTGGCAGAGTTCACGCTCTCGCGCAAGGATCCGAACTATGTGAGACTTGCAAAGGAGATCCAGGTGGTGGAGAAAGCGCGGGAGGAGAAGGTGTGCCCTGTGCAGAAGTTCCCGGAACTCGAAGCGGCATGGCGCGTGATGAAGACGATCACGCCGGACGCAGACCGCAGCAACACGGGGATCGGCAGCACGATCTTTGCCGTGAAGCCGGGTGACGGCTCTGCGCGGGAGCAGGCGGCGAGCTGCCAGAAGGTTCTTGGCGGCTGGGCGAACATCGCACACGAGTACGCGACCAAGAGGTACCGCTCGAACCTCATCAACTGGGGGATGCTGCCGTTCATCATCAAGGAGGGTGAGCTGCCATTCAAGAATCTGGACTACATCTACATTCCAGGCATCAGAAAGGCCGTGGAGGAGAAGGCTGATGTGATCAAAGCCTATGTCGTGGGCAGCGCATCAGGAGAGGACAAAAAGGTGGCTTTTGAGATGACGCTCGGCGAGCTGACGGACGAGGAGCGACAGATCATACTAAAGGGATGTCTGATCAATTACAACCGGGTTTAAGGATTCAATAAAATGCAGAGGGCTGTCGGAAATTTCCGGACAGCCCTTTTATAGTGCGCAGCCCCGTGCAGAGGGACTAAGCCGCAAGGCGGCGCACGGGACGCGCGGGAGCAGTGGAGAAGGTCGTTCCCCTACTCGATTGTATGCGGTTCTTGCTTTTCAATCCGTCAGGAACAGATTGCGCTTTTTGGGGTGTGGTTTGCAGAAGCGGCTGTATTTACATGGTAAAGGCACAATAATTGCATAAAATGACGAAAAAAGACGAATGCAAAGGTGGCTATTAGGGATAAAAGCTGTAATTAAGTCGCATTTGTTAAAAAAATATGAATAAAATAAACAAAACACTACCATTTTTTTGAAGTTTATAGTATAATTGTAACTATTCAGAGCATGATTATGGATTAACATTTTAGATGCTGGTTTGTAATCAGCAAGAAGATGTAACTGCGTCAGAGAGGACAGTTACAGAACAACATCAATTGAGCAGACAATTTGAATAGATCTTATCTGATGACATTGAGCGTGCTCAAAATAGGAATGGAGGTATTTTATGGCAAAAGAAATGATTGCAATGCTGCTTGCCGGCGGTCAGGGCTCGCGTCTTTACACATTGACGCAGAAGCTGGCAAAACCTGCAGTTCCGTTTGGTGGAAAGTACCGTATTATCGATTTTCCGCTATCAAACTGCGTTAATTCAGGGATCGATACCGTGGGTATCCTGACCCAGTATCAGCCGCTTGTACTGAATGAGTACATCGGAAACGGACAGCCCTGGGATCTGGACAGACTTCACGGTGGTGTACATGTGCTGCCGCCCTATCAGCAGGCGACGGGGTCGGACTGGTACAAGGGCACGGCGAATGCTATTTACCAGAACATCAACTTTATCGAGAGATATGATCCGGAGTACGTGATCATCCTGTCAGGTGATCAGATCTGCAAGCAGGATTACAGCGACTTCCTCAGATTCCACAAGGAAAAAGGCGCCGAGTTCAGCGTGGCAGTCATGGAAGTGCCCTGGGAGGAGGCAAGCCGTTTCGGGCTTATGGTCTCGGATGAGAATGACAAGATCACGGAGTTCCAGGAGAAGCCAAAGGAGCCGAAGTCCAATCTGGCTTCCATGGGTATTTATATTTTCAACTGGGATATCTTAAAGAAGTATCTGATCGAGGACGAGAATGATCCGGAGTCCGAGAACGATTTTGGCAAGAACGTGATTCCGAGCCTGCTGCGCGACAACAGAGAGATGTACGCGTACCGTTTCTCAGGCTATTGGAAGGATGTGGGAACCATCTCTTCCCTGTGGGAGGCGAACATGGAGGTTCTCGATCCGGAGAACAGCGGAATCAACCTGTTTGACGATGACTGGCGCATTTTCAGCAGGAACAGCGGTATGACAGGACACCGCATCGGCGAGAGCGCAGTGCTTGAGAACAGCATGATCACTGACGGCTGCAGCATCGACGGCGAAGTCCGTCACTCGATACTCTTTGCGGGCGTCAAGGTCGAGAAGGGCGCTGTGATCGAGGACGCCGTGATCATGGGCGGCAGCACGATCAAGGAAGGCGCGAAGATCAAGCACTGTATCATCGCGGAGAACGTAGTGATCGAGAAGAATGCTGTCGTGGGAGAGATGCCCGACGGAAACAAGAAGGGCGTCGCTACAGTCGGCTCCAACGTGACGATCGGTGAGGGCGCGATCGTAGGTCCTGACGCGATGGTGTCGGCAGATGTAAAGGGAGGTGAAAAGGCATGATCAATTCAAATGCAGATTCGGCAATGGGCATTTTGTTCCCAAACAGCTATGATTCCTTAGTACCGGAGCTCGTGAGCGAGAGACTGATGGCATCCATACCGTTTGCGAGCCGTTACAGACTGGTAGATTTCATGCTTTCCAGTATGGTAAACTGCGGTATTGACAATATATCATTGATCGTAAAGAGAAATTATCATTCGCTGATGGACCATTTAGGATCCGGCAGAGAGTGGGACCTGACGCGCAAGAAAGGCGGACTCAATATCATTCCCCCGTTCGCGCAGAAGACGGTGAACATATATAACGGCAGGGTCGAGGCGATCGCGAGTATCATAGACTATCTGAAGCGCCAGAAAGAGAAGTATGTCATCATGGCGGACACGAATGTTGCGGTCAATTTCAACTTCAACAAGCTTCTCCAGCGGCATATCGACAGCGGCGCGGATGTGACGATCGCGTACACCAGGGAGGAGATCCCCAAGGCGCTGCGCGACATTGACATGACCAAGAAGGATCTGTACTACACACTGGATATTGACGGTGAGGGCAGGGTACAGAAGATCGTGGTGAACAATAAGGAGAGCGGAGAGAACAATGTTTCGATGAATATCTATGTCATCGAGAGACAGCTCCTGATCGAGCAGATCAGGGAGGCGTACGTCAACGGGCTTACGTATTTTGAGCGCGATATCATATCACCGCAGCTCGACAAGCTCAATGTGCAGGCTTACCAGCATGAGGGCTACTATGCACGCATCCTCGACATCAATACATATTTTGCCGAAAATATGAAGATGCTCAAAGAAGAGAATATCAATGCGCTGTTCTCGCCGAATCCTGTGTACACAAAGATTCGTGACGACAACCCGACAAGATACGCCGCAGGCTCCCACGCAAAGAATGTGATGGCGGCGGACGGCTGTGTGATCGAGGGCGAAGTAGAGAACAGCATTCTGTTCAGAGGTGTCAAGATCGGCAAGGGCGCAAAGGTGAGAAACTGTGTGCTGATGCAGGATACTGTGATCGAGACAGGTGCGACAGTGGAGTATGCGATCACGGACAAGAATGTGAAGATAACTGCCTACAAGGAGTTGAAGGGCACAGAGTCCTTCCCTGTATTTGTGGAGAAACGCAAAAATGTATAAATGAGTCTGGCAGTACTTTCTATGTTACACGGCAAACAGGAGGGACCCCCCTCCTGTTTGTTTGTTGAAGACCGTTAAGTCTTTTCGGTTCCTTGCCGATAATAAATATATAGAACATAAACCAGGAGAAAATGGTCTGGTGGCACAGAGCAAGCGGAACAGATTCTCCGTCGGCTGACTGGCTCTGTGTGCGGTTGGCCGGTGCGAAAGGGACGTAACTCTGGTGGATCAGACGGGAAAGGAAATGCAGGGCGTAATGTGCATGATGGAACTTCATAATGTGAGGTGGAAATAGCATCAGTCCGGAAGTGGGCGGGTGCTATTTTGTCGACAGGACGAAGAGCGGATAACAGAAGAAAAGAAATACATGGGGGGGGATAAGCTTGTTCCAGAAGAAAGAGATCATATACAGCGAGACGATCGGCGTGTGTGTCGTGGACGACATTGTGAAGCTCGCGGACAATAAAAAGGACACCTACAATTATTATCTGCTGCGCTCCGTATTTGACAAGACGAAGAAGGCGTACATTCCGGTGGAAAACCACACCGTGCAGCTCCGCGGGCTGATCACGCTGCAGGAGGCGCTGGCACTCTGCGAGGCGGCAGACTACGAGGAGAAGAGCGAACAGGTCAGGGGTGAGGCGGCGTACGTGATCGAAAAAGCACAGCAGGATAAAAACAGAAAAAGGGCAAAATGACGGTACTGTTGTCAGAATATTCAGAAAACAATGTACAATATGACTGATAAAATATGGTAAATTCGACAGTATTTGACAAATTCGTAGAAAACTATTGCAATTGCGAAAAAGAAGTGTTACTATACAATTACACCAAGGAAGAAGAAAAAGACAAGGTACAGAAGATGGTTACATAGGATAACATCGAAGGATAAGTACCAGAGAGACAAGCACAGAAGATCAGGACGAATCGAATTTACAAAAGAAGACTTGTAGAGATACGAAAGATAAAAAAGTACGAATTTACAAAAAAGCTTTTGTAAAGCATTTGATAAAACAAATGCAGCATTCGGATTCCTGCAGGCAATCCCTATAGAGTGTTGGAGAAAGGAGATGAGTCCCTTGGCAACGGTAGAGACCTAACTCTGACAGGAAGAAATCCCTTAATAGATATGAGAACGAATAGAAGGCAGCTGCGGCAGTCGAGATCGAGGTGAGATCAGGATCAGGATTTGAATGAAGTATGAGATCGGACGTGGGATTTGGACAAAGATTGATGCTGAATTTGAATCAGGGTCAGGATAGAACTCGAGATTTAGATCAAGAAGATTGAAACTGAGATTTAAATCAAGGTCAGGATAGAGCTTGAGATGTGGATCAAGAAGATCAAAACTGAGATTTGAATGAAATAGGAGATCGGACTTGGGATTTGGATCAGGAGATTAAAATCAGGATCAGATTCGGGATTACGATCTGAACAAGATCGAACTGAGAGCAGCAGAGCAGGAGAAATTAAGAAGCGTATTTCGGAATCGGAGTCAGAGGATAGGGAACAAACAAGGATTGGATCAAAAGATCAGATCAAAGCAGCCGAAATGAAGAGGCATATAGGACGTGGAAAAGCAGATCCATGTGAACAGAAAACAGCGTTGTATAGACAGGCATAAGCAAAAAAGAGCAGTGAGGGATCAAGTCATCGGACGAAGATGGCGGATCGACAGTAAAGCAACCGAAAAATAGCATCGGATCAAGGAGTCCGGGAAAGAGGAAAAAATTGAATATTGAAGCGCATTAGAGCGGTCGTTGTATCATTCAGTATAGAAGGTATGGCGACCGCTTGATTTTGTGTTTGATTTTGTGAATAAAGATTTGTAATTGATAAATGGAACGAGGTGTGTTATACTGCCTACGAACACATAGGAAAAAGAATGGAGATCATTATGGAAAAATTACAACAGTTTTTTAGGCAGAAAGACATCGAGATATCCGGGAAACGCTACGGCATCGACGCGCTGGGCGCGATGGCGCAGGGATTGTTTGCCTCCCTGCTGATCGGAACGATCATTTCCACGATCGGGGAGCGGGCAGGGATCGAGTTTCTGGTGACGATCGGGGGATATGCCAAGGCGGTGACAGGGGAGGCGATGGCGGTAGCGATCGGTTATTCGCTGCACTGTCCGCCGCTGGTATTGTTCTCGCTTGCGGCAGTGGGACATGCTGCCAACACGCTCGGCGGCGCGGGCGGTCCGCTCGCAGTACTGCTGATCACGATTCTCGCCGCAGAGCTTGGCAAGGCGGTATCCAAGGAGACAAAGATAGATATCATCGTGACGCCGCTGGTGACGATCATGGCTGGCGCGCTGCTCTCGGCACTGTGCGCACCGGCGATCGGCAGTGCGGCGAGTGCGGTGGGCAGGGCGATCATGTGGGCGACCGAACTCCAGCCGTTTTTGATGGGCGTGATCATATCGGTGATCGTCGGGATAGCGCTCACGCTTCCGATCAGCAGCGCGGCGATCTGCGCGGCGCTCAGCCTCACCGGGCTTGCCGGAGGAGCGGCGCTTGCAGGGTGCTGCACACAGATGGTCGGTTTTGCTGTCATGAGCTTCAAGGAAAACGGGATCGGCGGGCTGTTCGCACAGGGGATCGGGACATCGATGCTGCAGATGGGAAATATCGTGAAAAAACCACGGATCTGGCTTCCGCCGATCATCGCGTCAGCGGTTGTAGGACCGATCGCGACATGCGTATTCCGGCTGGAGATGAACGGTGCCGCGGTGGCATCCGGCATGGGGACCTGCGGGCTGGTCGGTCAGATCGGCGTGTATACAGGCTGGCTCAACGACATCGCGGCGGGAACCAGGACGGCGGTGGGCGCATGGGACTGGGCAGGGCTGATCTGCATCAGCTTTGTGCTCCCGGCAGTGGTCACGTATGCGATCGGCGCAGGATTCCGCAGGATCGGCTGGATACAGGACAACGATCTGAAGCTGGATCTGTGATGGGAAAAGGCGGGGAAATATGGCGCACATATATTTTGCAAGACACGGACAGACGATATGGAATGTGGAAAATAAGATCTGCGGGGCGACGGACATCGCGCTGACAGAGCTGGGGCATGAGCAGGCGAGGCTGCTCGGCAAAAAGATTGCGGACGAGGGACTCTGTATCGATGAGATCCTGTATTCGCCGCTGATCCGGGCAAAAGACACGGCGCTTGAGATCGCTGCGGTCACAGGGATCCCGGCGCGGGAGGAAGAACGCCTCAGGGAGCAGAATTTTGGGAAGTATGAGTCGACGCCGAGGAACGGGGCTGAATTTCAGGAGGCGAAGAGAAGCTTTGTCAACCACTTTGGGAGTGGGGAGACTATGCTTCATCTGGCGCAGCGCATCTACAACCTCATGGATGAGATCAAGGCGGATCCGGGGCAGAAGACATACCTTCTGGTGGCGCACAACGGTATCGCGAGGGTGGTCCACTCGTATTTCAACGATATGACAAATGAAGAGTACTCCGCGTTTGGCATCCGGAATTGTGAGATACGCGAGTACGGATTTTAAAAAACGAGCAGGGAAGCCGTCTTCCCTGCCCGTTTTATTTTAATGGTTTTGCGCCGGCTTTTTCCTGCATCCGATCAACCCAGCTGCGGAATTTTCCTTTTTTCCTGGCGGGTGCCGTGTTCAGCTTGCCGCGGATGCCCTTCACGTCAGTGATGTAGATACCGCTGACGGTGGCTTTGACCTCTTTCTTGACAGGTATGATGTCAAAGATCGAGGCGTCACAGATCAGCGACATGATCTGGGGACCGATCTTCGCTTTCACGATCGGGAACTTGGCACGCCGCATGTACTTGGGCGTCTGTTCGAGAACCGCGGCGGGAAGCCCGGCATCTTTTAGTTTGAGTTTCTTTTTGTCAATGATGAGCATCGTGACAGTCTGCTTGGCAGCCTCGATCTGCGCTTCCTGCTCCGCCTGCTTTTTCTGCATCTTTTTCCCCACGAAGTAGAGCACGACCAGGAGCACCACCAGAATGATCAAAACCGTGATTATAATTTTTAATGCCATCTGAAATCATTACCTTTCCTTTTGATAATTTTGCTTTACACGCGCTTGGCGATATGTATGGCGATACGCAAGTGACAGTCCGGACAAACCGCGCCCTGTGCCGTGGCTGCTTTGCACAAACCGTCATGCCATTATAAGGATTGTAACATTAAATACTGGAAAGTGCAAGAAAGTCTGTCGATTTCATTGTCTTTTTCGTTCGATAATGTTATGATATAACTCATGAGGGGATGAGGAACGGTTCAACGTTTCTGACAATGAAAAAGTTTATATGAGGAAGGATCATCATTTTATGAAAAAAAAATTCGTATTGATGTGCATGGCTGGTGCTGTGACTGCAAGTGTGGCTGCATGCGGTAAGTCGGACAAGGAGGCACAGCAGACATCGCAGACGGCTGAGGCTCTGGAGACTGACAGCGCTTCGGAGGAGAGCGCGGACAGCGGGACGCAGACGGAGGAGGAGAGCGCCGGCGGCGAGGACTATGTAGATCTGCAGGATCTCGACATAGAGGAATATATCAAACTGGCTGATTACAGGAGTATGAAGGTGAGCGCGGTCAGACCGGCAGTGGATGATGAGACGGTCACGCAATATATCGACAGTGAGCTGTTGGTGGGAAAGATCACGGACAGGGCAGTCAGGGAAGGCGACGTGGCGGATATTGATTTTGTGGGCAAGAAGGACGGCGTGGCATTCGACGGAGGTACCGCGGCGGGATATATGCTCGAGATCGGTTCGGGGGGTTTTATTCCGGGTTTTGAGGAAGGGCTTGTGGGGGTGATGCCCGGCGAGACGGTGGATCTGAACCTGACATTTCCCGAGAATTACAAAAAAAACCCCGACCTTGCAGGGCAGGAGGTCGTTTTTTCCGTCAAGGTGAACAGCATAGAGGGTTCTGCGGCGTATGAGACCGTGACGCCGGAGGAGATGAAAGATCTGGGGCTGCCCTACAAGACTAAGGAGGAAGTGTGGGAAGCCGGAAAGGAGGCTGTAGAGGAGCGCGCGGAGGAAACGTTTGCGGCAAACGCAAAGAGCGCGATCGTGCAGCAGCTTGTCGAGGAGAGCACCGCAAAGTCGATACCCGAGTATCTGATCGAGGAGGAAGTGCAGAGTTACAACCTTTACATGGAGTCCATCGCGGCGATGTACGGTGTGGATCTGGAGACTTTCGTGAGCACTGCGGGCGGTTTTTCGATGGAGGAGTATGACACCCAGACGAGAGAGATGTGTACAGAGATCGTGAAACAGTACCTGGTGATGGAGGCTGTGGCGAGAGCCGAGGGGATCGAGATTACCGAGGAGAAGATACGCGAGCAGGCGGACGAGGAGGCGGCGGAATACGGCTATGCTTCGGGCGATGCGCTGATCGAGCAGGCGGGATATACGAGCTATCGGATGTCCATCTTGCAGGATGCGGTGATAGAGCGTCTGACAGAGATCGTTCCGGTCGAGGAAGAGGCGACACAGGAGGCGGAATCGTAGTGGCTGAGAGGGTAGCGGGTTGTTGCGGTTTGTCGGAGTAAAAAGGGGAAGATACACATGAAAAAAGGATGCGGGCGTCTGGTGGTCATTGGATTGTGTGTGGCAATATTTTTTACGACATACGATTTCTGTGCAGATCAGGAAATCTGTCTGGTGCAGGCGGCGAAAAAAGATGAGTTGAAACAACAGAATGAGGAGGATCAGGGCAGGCTGGAAGATATTGACGATCAGGTCAACGAGCTTGAGGAAGAGCAGGAGGGCATTGACGCGGAGATACAGATACTCAGCGATGAGATCGCAGAGCTGATGGCGAGCATCAGCCTGCTGGAGGAGGAGATCGAGGCAAAGAAGGCGCAGATCGAGCAGGCAAAGGTCGATCTCGCCAAGGCGCAGGAGGTGGAAAAGCAGCAGTATGAGGCGATGAAGGTCCGGGTGAAGGCAATGTATGAGAGCGGCGAGACTACCATGCTCGACATCCTGTTCAGCGCGTCCTCCATGCAGGATATGCTCAACAAGGCGGACTATATCGAGAAGATGCACGAGTATGACAAAAAGCTGTTCAACAATTACAAGATCGCAAGACAGAATGTCGAGGACCTGAAAGAAAATCTTGAGATAGAGGAATCGGAGCTCGAGGCGGCGCAGGAAGGGCTCAGGGAGGAGATGGACACTGTCGAGGAGGCAAGGGCAGAGCTTGAGGCGATCAGCGAGGACTACGCTGTGCAGATCAGCAAGGCAAGGCAGCAGGCGGAGGTGTACAAATCCCAGATCAAGCAGAGGAATGCGCAGATCAAACAGATCGAGGCTGAGGAGGAGCGCAAGCGCAAGGAGGAAGAGGAGCGCAGGCGCAAGGAAGAGGAAGAACGCAAACGCAGGGAGGAAGAGGCGAAGAAAAACAGTCAGAATAACAATAATAACAATAATAACGATAATAACAGTAATGACAGTGCTGACAGCAATAACAACAGCAGCACGCCGACGCAGAAGCCGACAGCGGCTGTTGACACATCCTCCATCATGGCGGCAAACGGCAGTGCCAAGGGCAAGGAGATCGCGGCTTTTGCCTGTGGATTTGTGGGGAACCCGTATGTGGCAGGCGGGACGAGCCTGACCAACGGAGCAGACTGTTCCGGATTCACACAGTCCGTCTTTAAGCAGTACGGCTACAGTCTCCCGCGGAATTCAACTTCCCAGCGGAGTGTCGGCAGGGAGGTGAGCTATGCGGAGGCGGAGCCTGGGGATATCATATGCTATCCGGGGCATGTGGCGATCTATATAGGAAACGGCAAGATTGTCCACGCAAGTTCCGCAAAGACCGGGATCAAGATCAGCAACGCGCTCTACCGCAGCATTCTGTGCGTGCGCAGGGTCGTCTGATCGCCGCGGGATGACGGGCGCGCAGGAAACGGGCGGATCGATAACGAGTAGGAGGGAGAATCATCCCTCCTACTCGTCTTTCTGGTGTGCATATTTTTCGCGGGTAGCAAGTCCGCCTCTGATGTGACGCTCGGATTTGTTGACGTCAAGCACTGTCCGGGCCTGCCTGGCAAGAGTGGGATTGACCTGCATGAGGCGGGAGGTGACATCTTTATGTACAGTCGATTTGCTGACGCCAAATGCTTTGGCGGTCTGCCTCACAGTGGCGTTATTGTCGATGATATAGACAGCAATATTGATCGCTCTTTCTTCAATATAATCTTTCATATTCTTGAAAAGGGTTCTCCTTCTGAGTCATTTGTACATTCTATGAGGCTGTGGCAGAGATTATGAATGGCAAAAAAAGATATCGTTATTTCTCTTTATAATTTATTAATAATTAAAATGCAAAAGATTGTTGACAATAAAAACCGAAAGTAGTAAGTTAATATATGTAAATATTAGCACTCCATTGCAATGAGTGCTAATAAAGCAGGATCAATTGATGGAAGCCTATCATATGGAAGAAATATGCAAAGAATGTGGAAGGAGCGTGGCAGGTTGGATTTAGACGAGCGGAAACGAAAGATTTTGCAGGCGATCATCCGCAACTATCTGGAGACAGGCGAGCCGGTCGGAAGCAGAACCATTTCCAAGTATACGGACTTAAATCTCAGCTCGGCTACGATCCGAAATGAAATGTCAGACCTCGAGGAGCTGGGTTATATCATACAGCCTCATACCTCCGCCGGACGGATCCCCTCTGACAAGGGCTACCGCCTGTACGTGGATCAGATGATGCTCGAGAAGGAGGAACAGCTCAGCCAGGCGACGCAGGAAGTGCGCGAGATGCAGCGGATGCTGCTTGAGCGCGAGGATAAGATGGAGGCAGTGCTGAAACAGATGGCGAAGATGCTCGCCGTCAACACAAACTACGCTACCATGATATCCGCACCGCAGGTCAGGGGAAACAAGCTGAAATTCATACAGCTTTCCAGGGTGGATGCGCGGCAGCTTCTGACCACGATCGTTGTCGAGGGGAATGTGATCAAAAACGATATGATAGCGGTCGACCAGATGCTTGACGACGAGACGCTGCTAAAGCTGAACATCCTGTTGAACACCAATCTCAACGGGCTGCCCATCGAGGAGATCACGCTGGCGATGATAGCGAACCTGAAACTGCAGGCGGGCATTCATGCAGGCGTCATCGCCAATGTCATGGACGCGGTGGCGGCGGTGATCAAGGACGGGGAGCGTGTGGAGATCTACACGAGCGGTGCAAACAATATTTTCAAGTACCCGGAGCTTGCGGACAATCAGCGGGCGAGCGAGCTGATCACGACCTTCGAGGAGAAACAGCTGCTCAACGAGCTGGTGCAGGATACGCTCACGGACGAGAACGGAACGGGCATACAGGTGTATATCGGCAGCGAGACGCCGGTGAAGACCATGAAGGACTGCAGCGTGGTCACAGCCACGTATGAACTTGAGGAGGGCATGAAGGGCACGATCGGGATCATCGGTCCGCGCCGTATGGATTATGACAAGGTGATCAGCACATTGAAGACACTGAAATGCCAGCTGGACACGATCTACAAAAAGGACAACAGGGACAGCGGGCAGGAAAAGCCGGGATAATATATAGATCATTATTGTATTTATTATTTATATATAGAAAGGAAACGAGTGGCAGTGGAAGAAAAAGAATTGGATGAACAGATTAAGGAAGACGCAGCTCCAGGCGAACCGGACATGGCTGCAGCGGATCCGGAGGAAGTTGCGGCGGCTGAGGCCGAGGAGGGCGGCGCACCGGAGGAAGGCGCCGGATCAGAGGACAAGAAAGAGAAGAAGAAATCGTTCCTGGGCAAGGAGAAAAAAGAGAAGACAAACAAGCTCCAGGAGAAAGTCGATGAGCTTGAGGACAGGGTCAAGCGCCAGATGGCAGAGTTTGACAATTTTAGAAAGCGGACCGAGAAGGAGAAATCCGCGATGTTCGAGACAGGCGCAAAGAGTGTGGTGGAGAAGATCTTACCTGTTGTGGATAACTTTGAGAGAGGGCTTGCAGGGCTCTCGGAGGAGGAGATCAGGCAGCCTTTCGCGGAGGGGATGAACATGGTCTACAAACAGCTGATGGCAGAGCTCGAGAAACTCGAGGTGAAACCGATCGAGGCGGTCGGCTGTGAGTTTAACCCGGATCTTCACAACGCGGTGATGCAGGTGGAGAGCGAGGAGTATGCGTCCGGGATCATCGCACAGGAGCTTCAAAAGGGCTACACCTACCGCGACAGCGTGGTGAGGCACAGCATGGTAGCGGTGGTCGTATAGCGGGGACTTTCAAGGACACTCCGCATAGAAAAGCAGTGCAGGCAAATGTTATAGTGCAGGCATTTCTCATGGAACTGAAATGTTTAACAATATGATTTTATATAATGAGGAGGAAAAAATCATGGCAAAGATCATTGGTATTGACTTAGGTACAACAAACAGCTGCGTGGCAGTTATGGAAGGTGGTAAGCCCACCGTTATCGCAAATACAGAGGGCGCAAGGACGACACCTTCGGTCGTGGCATTCACAAAGACAGGCGAGCGCCTTGTCGGTGAGCCTGCAAAGCGTCAGGCGGTTACAAACGCGGAGAAGACGATCGCATCCATCAAGAGGGATATGGGTACAGACAACGGCAGGACGATCGACGACAAGAAGTATTCCCCGCAGCAGATATCCGCAATGATCCTTCAGAAATTAAAGGCAGATGCGGAGAGCTATCTGGGTGAGAAGGTTTCGGAGGCAGTGATCACGGTTCCGGCTTACTTCAACGATGCACAGCGCCAGGCGACAAAGGATGCGGGTAAGATCGCAGGGCTTGACGTGAAGCGTATCATCAACGAGCCGACAGCGGCTGCGCTGGCTTACGGTCTCGACAACGAGAAGGAGCAGAAGATCTTAGTGTACGACCTCGGCGGCGGTACGTTTGACGTGTCGATCATCGAGATCGGAGACGGGGTCATCGAGGTTCTTGCGACAAACGGTGACACACGCCTTGGCGGTGATGATTTTGACAACAAGCTGATCCAGTGGATGATCGACGAGTTTAAGAAGCAGGAAGGCATAGACCTTTCCAGCGACAAGATGGCGATGCAGCGTCTGAAAGAGGCAGCCGAGAAAGCAAAGAAAGAGCTTTCTTCCGCGACCACGACGAACATCAACCTTCCGTTCATCACTGCGACAGCAGAGGGACCAAAGCACTTTGATATGAACCTCACAAGGGCTAAGTTTGATGAGCTGACAAACGACCTGGTGGAGAGAACTGCAGTTCCGGTACAGAACGCGCTGAAGGACGCAGGACTCACGGCGTCCGAGATCGGCCAGGTGCTGCTGGTGGGCGGTTCCACACGTATTCCGGCAGTGCAGGATAAGGTAAAGCAGCTGACAGGCAAGGAGCCGAGCAAATCGCTCAACCCTGACGAGTGTGTGGCGATCGGTGCGTCCGTTCAGGGCGGCAAGCTTGCAGGGGATGCGGGCGCAGGCGAGATCCTGTTGTTGGATGTCACGCCGCTGTCCCTCTCCATCGAGACGATGGGCGGTGTCGCAACCAAACTGATCGAGAGGAATACAACGATCCCTACCAAGAAGAGCCAGATCTTCTCGACGGCGGCAGACAACCAGACAGCTGTCGATATCAATGTCGTGCAGGGTGAGAGACAGTTTGCGAGGGACAACAAGTCGCTCGGACAGTTCAGGCTTGACGGGATCCCTCCTGCAAGACGCGGTGTTCCGCAGATCGAGGTTACATTTGACATCGATGCGAACGGTATCGTGAACGTTTCCGCAAAGGATCTGGGCACAGGAAAAGAGCAGCATATCACGATCACGGCAGGCTCTAACATGTCTGACGAGGACATCGAGAAGGCAGTGAAGGAAGCAGCTGAGTACGAGGCACAGGACAGAAAGCGCAAGGAGGCGATCGATGCGAGAAACGATGCGGACTCCTTCGTATTCCAGACAGAGAAGGCATTGAACGAGGTTGGCGACAAGATCGATGCGTCGGAGAAGTCGGCGCTGGAGGCTGACCTGAGCGACCTCAAGGCGCTGCTCGAGAGCACGAAGGATGCCGAGATGACAGAGGATCAGGTATCCGAGCTGAAGGGCAAGCAGGAGGCGCTGATGACAAAGGCGCAGAACCTGTTCACAAAGATGTATGAGAATATGCAGGGTGCGGCAGGTGCAGCCGGTCCTGACATGGGAAACATGGGCGGTGCAGAGCAGACACAGGATGCGGGCGCAGCGGACGATGTTGTTGACGGGGATTACAGAGAAGTATAAAGAGAAATATAAAGTTTTCACAGATTCCATTGCGCTGACCGTATATCGTGGTCAGTGCAATGGAACTGCGGGGAATGTTTGATTTGAATGTTGAGGGACGCCAGGGGAAGGCGTTCTTTGGCGTGGATGTTTAGTTTATACTGTTTAAAAGAAAGGCATGGATGAACATGGCAGAGCAGAAGAGAGATTATTATGAGGTATTAGGTGTTGAGCGGGGCGCGGATGATGCCAGTATTAAAAAAGCATACAGACAGCTTGCCAAGAAATACCACCCGGACATGAACCCGGGTGATACTGAGGCCGAGAAGAAGTTCAAGGAAGCATCAGAGGCCTATGCCGTATTAAGTGATCCTGACAAGAGGCGCCAGTATGACCAGTTTGGACACGCCGCATTTGAGGGCGGCGGTGCAGGCGGATTTGGCGGCTTTGACTTCGGCGGGGCTGATTTCTCCGATATTTTTGGCGACATTTTTGGTGATTTCTTTGGCGGGGGCAGGAGCAGTTCGAGGAACAACGGTCCGATGAAAGGCGCCAATATCCGTACCAGTGTGCGCATCACGTTTGAGGAGGCTGTTTTTGGCATTGACAAGGAGCTTGAGCTCAACCTCAAGGACACCTGCAGGACTTGCAACGGCAACGGCGCGAAACCCGGCACATCACCGGAAACCTGCCACCGCTGTGGCGGGCGCGGCCAGGTCGTGACACAGAGCAAGACACCGTTTGGCATCATACGGAATGCGCAGGTGTGCCCTGAGTGCGGCGGTTCCGGCAAAACAGTCAAGGAGAAATGCCCTGACTGTCATGGGAGCGGATACATTGCAAGCAGAAAAAAGATACAGGTGTCGATCCCTGCCGGCATCGACAACGGTCAGAGTGTGCGTATCCGGGATAAGGGCGAGCCGGGCGTGAACGGCGGACCAAGAGGCGACCTGCTCGTGGAGGTCGTAGTCGACAGGCATCCGATCTTCCAGAGACAGGATATGAACATCTTCTCCACGGTTCCGGTGTCTTTTGCGGTTGCGGCGCTCGGCGGCGAGGTGCTGATCGACACGGTGGACGGCAGGGTCGTCTATGACGTGAAGGCTGGCACGCAGACGGACACGCGCGTCAGACTGCGCGGAAAGGGTGTCCCGTCTCTGCGGAACAAGGATGTCCGCGGGGATCACTATGTGACGCTGGTCGTGCAGGTGCCGGATAAGCTTTCGGGCGAGGCGAAAGAGCTTTTGCGCCAGTTTGACAGGGAGACCGGAAACAGTCTGGAAGCCGTTAAAAATATGGAAAACAGCGACATGAATGAAGAAAAGGACAAAAAAGAGAAAAAGCGCAAAGGATTTTTCAATAAATAAAATTTTGATGGAAATATGGACTTCTGTATGATATGATAGATAATATTGTACAGAAGTTTTTTGTGCGCAGGGGCGCGTAAGGAAATTAGCAGCAGAAGCTGCACGCGCCCCGCGCGGCGAGCAGGAAACGTCTTTCCTGCTCGATTGAACACGGGCGCGTAAAGGAAGGATGTCAGCAGCGAAAGGCAGGTTCTATATATGAAGTGGAAGAAGTTTACGATCAAGACAATTACCGACGCGGAGGATATCATTATCAGCACCCTCTATGATATCGGTCTGGAGGGGGCGCAGATCGAGGATAAGATACCGCTGACGCCGCTTGAAAAGGAGCAGATGTTTGTGGACATCCTGCCTGATGCACCGGAGGATGACGGGATCGCGTACCTGAGTTTCTTCGTGGAGGAGCGCGACGGCGATCCGGTTGACGCCGACGGGATGGTTCTGCGCATCAAACAGGAACTCAGTGACTTGCGCAATTTTATGGATGTCGGCGAGGGGACTGTCATGGTCTCGGAGACGGAGGACATCGACTGGATCAATAACTGGAAACAGTTCTTTCACCAGTTTTATATCGACGACCTGCTAGTGATACCGTCGTGGGAGGAGGTCCGGCCTGAGGACAGGGACAAGAAGATCCTGCACATCGATCCCGGGACGGCATTCGGCACGGGGATGCATGAGACGACACAGCTGTGTATCAGGCAGCTCAAAAAGTATATCACGCCCGAGACGGAGCTGCTCGACGTGGGGACGGGGAGCGGCATTCTCGCCATCATTTCGCTGATGTACGGCATCAGACATGCATTCGGCACGGATCTTGATCCCTGCGCGGTGGAGGCAGTGCGGGAAAATATGGAGGCGAACCATATCGCGCCCGAATGCTTTGAGATGATGATCGGGAACATCATCTCGGACAGGGCAGTGCAGGACAGAGCCGGCTATGCAAAATATGATATCGTTGTCGCCAATATCCTGGCGGATGTGCTCGTGTCCCTGACGCCTGTGATCGTAAACCAACTCAAGCCGGGCGGCGTGTACATTACTTCCGGGATCATAGACAACAAGGAGCAGACTGTGTGCGATGCGGTGGAAGCAGCCGGGCTTGAGGTCGTCGAAGTGACCCGCCAGGGGGAGTGGGTGAGTGTCACGGCGCGCAGGAAGTGCGGCATTTCATAAAACAGATTGAGTAGAGGAAGTCGTCATATGCATCATTTTTTTGTAGAGCCCTCCCGGATTTCTGACAGGAGTGTCGTGATCACCGGGGAAGATGTCAACCATATCAGGAATGTGCTCCGGTTAAAAGCCGGCGATGAGATCAGCGTCAGCAACGGTGTCGACGGCAGGGAGTACAGGTGCGGTATCGAGGAGATCAGTGACACACAGGTTGTGTGCACACTGCGCTTTGTGAAGGAGGACGGTGTGGAGCTGCCCGCCAGAGTCTGCCTGTTCCAGGGTCTGCCCAAGGGGGACAAGATGGAGTTTGTGATCCAGAAGATGGTGGAGCTCGGCGTGTGCGAGATCATCCCGGTAGCCATGAAACGGTGCGTGGTGAAGCTCGACGACAAAAAGGCGGAGGCGAAGAGGGCGCGCTGGCAGGGGATCGCGGAGGCAGCCGCCAAACAGAGCAGACGCGGCGTCGTGCCGAGAGTGCGGGAGGTCATGAGCTATCGGCAGGCGCTGGAGTACGCGGAAAATATGGATGTCAGGCTGGTTCCCTACGAGATGGAGGAGCTGATGGACGGGGCGTCAGGCATGGCGGGGACGAGACAGGTCATCGATCACATAGAGCCGGGGCAGTCTGTCGCCGTGTTTATCGGTCCGGAGGGCGGTTTTGAGGAGGACGAGATCTTGTCAGCCGTCGGCTGCGGCATGAAGCCGATCACGCTGGGCAGGCGGATCCTGCGCACGGAGACCGCGGGGATGACCGTTATGGCGTGGATCATGTACCGGCTGGAATCGTAGCGTTTTCGTTTATTTCAGGAGGAAATGGATGTTGTGGAACGCAACTGCGCACAAAATCCCAAAAGAGCGCATATTTATAGTATATGATTACTGTTCCGGGGTTAGACATATTTTCGTCGGCCTGGAATAGAGACAAAATACGTTTGAAGGTGTGAAATATGATGGAAGTTTATCTTGACAACTCGGCGACAACGAAATGTCTGCCGGAGGTCGCATCGCTCATGACACATATTCTGTGTGAGGAATACGGAAATCCCTCAAGCATGCACAGGAAGGGTGTGGAGAGCGAAAAATATGTGCGCTACGCCAAAGAAGTCATCGCAAAATGCATGAAAGTACAGGAAAAGGAAATACTCTTTACATCGGGCGGGACAGAGGCGGACAATATCGCACTGATCGGCGCGGCGTATGCAAACTGCCGGGCGGGCAGACATATCATAACGACCAGGATCGAGCATCCGGCGGTATTGCAGACCTGTGCCCACCTGGAGGAGCAGGGATTTGTGGTGACATATCTGCCGGTGGATCCAAACGGAGTCATCCGTCTGCAGGATCTCGAGAAGGCGATGACGAAGAATACCATCCTGGTATCGATCATGCACACGAACAACGAGGTGGGATCCGTGCAGCCGATCGAACAGGCAGGAGAGCTGATCAGGCGCATGAACCCCAACACGCTGTTTCATGTGGATGCGGTTCAGGGCTTTGGTAAGTTCAGGATCTACCCGAAACGCATGCACATCGACCTGCTGTCCGTGAGTGCCCACAAGATCCACGGCCCCAAGGGTGTCGGATTCCTGTACATGGACGAGAAGGCGAAGGTGCGCCCGATCATCTTTGGCGGCGGACAGCAGAGAGGGATGCGCTCGGGCACGGAGAATGTGCCGGGGATCGCAGGCATGGCGAAGGCTGTCGAGGAGATCTTTGTGGATTTTGAGCCGAAAGTCAATTATCTGTACGGCATAAAGGAACGCTTTGTCAAGGGTGTGGGCGCCATCGAGGGCATCCGGCTCAACGGTCCGGTGGGACGGGACGGCGCACCGCATGTGGTCAGCGTCTCCATACAGGGCATCCGCAGCGAAGTGATGCTGCACGCGCTCGAGGATAAGGGGATCTACGTGTCGGCAGGCAGTGCATGCTCGTCCAACAGACCGTCGGTGTCGGCGACATTGAAGGCGATCGGCGTTGAGAAGCAGTATCTGGACTCCACGCTGCGGTTCAGCTTTAGCCTGTATACGACGGAGGCAGAGATCGACTATACGATAAAATGTATGAGTGAGCTGATACCGATGCTCAGACATTACACCAGGAAATAGGGGCGGAAAGCGCATCGGGGCGACCTGATCGGCTGTTCGCCGGGCAGTCTGCCGCAGTCCGGCAGACTTGCAGACAAGGAGAAAGGGATATGTACAGATCATTTTTAATAAAGTACGCAGAGATTGGCGTGAAGGGGAAGAACCGGTATCTGTTCGAGGACAGATTGTGCGACCAGATACGGTACGCGCTGACGCGCTGCGAGGGCGCATTTGAAGTGACGAAGTCGCAGGGGCGGATCTTTGTCAATGCGCTCTCGGAATTTGACTACGAGGAGACAGTGGAGAATCTAAGGACGGTGTTTGGCGTCACAGGCATCTGCCCGGTGGTGCACGTGGAGGACGAAGGCTTCGAGAAGCTCTGCCAGGATGTTGCCGGCTATATCGACCGGGTGTACCCGGACAAGAATTTTTCATTCAAGGTCGAGGCGCGCAGGGCAAGAAAAAACTATCCGAAAAATTCCATGGAGATCAACTGTGATATCGGGGAGGCGCTGTTAAATGCGTTTCCGGGACTGCGGGTCGACGTGCACAAGCCGGACGTGATGCTGCGCATCGAGGTGCGGGAAAAGATCTATATCTACTCGACGGTCATCCCGGGACCGGGAGGGCTTCCCGTCGGGACGAACGGGAAAGGAATGCTGCTCTTGTCGGGCGGCATCGATTCCCCGGTGGCAGGCTATATGATCGCAAAGCGCGGCGTCAAGCTCGATGCAGTGTATTTTAGTGCGCCGCCGTACACGAGCGGGCGCGCCACACAGAAAGTGCTCGACCTGGCAAAGACCATATCCAGATACAGCGGGCCGATCGATCTGCACATCATCAATTTTACGGATATCCAGCTGTACATTTACGATCAGTGCCCGCACGATGAGCTGACGATCATCATGCGGCGGTATATGATGCGCATAGCGGAGGAGATCGCAAAGAAGAGCGGCTGTCTGGGACTGATCACAGGGGAGAGCATCGGGCAGGTTGCCTCGCAGACGATGCAGTCCCTCATGGCTACGAACGATGTGTGTACCATGCCGGTCTACAGGCCGCTCATCGGTTTTGACAAGCAGGAGATCGTGGAGATCTCGGAGAAGATCGATACATACGAGACTTCGATCCAGCCCTACGAGGATTGCTGCACGATCTTCGTGGCAAAGCATCCGGTGACAAAACCGAATCTCAATGTGATACGGATCCATGAGCGGAATCTCGATGAAAAGATTGATGAGCTGATGCGGACAGCGCTGGAGACGGACGAAGTGGTGGAGATCGCCTATGAACATTGAGCAAAACAAAACCGGGTACTTGTAAGTACCCGGTAAATGTTCAACTCGCCTGATATTCAGGTTTTGTATCTGAGCTATGCGGACAAGATATCAGTATGTATCACTGCTGTGTGGATACTATACTAAATAAGGCTTCAATATCTCCATAACCTCATCAACACCGCTTTCAGCATGAATATTCAGATCGATGGGCTTAGATAAATCTAAGCTGAAGATACCCATGATGGACTTTGCATCTATGACGTATCTGCCTGAAACAAGGTCAAAATCGAAATCGAACTTTGTGATATCGTTAACGAAAGATTTTACCTTATCAATAGAGTTTAAAGAAATCTGAACTGTTTTCATTCTGAATACCTCCTTTATTTTACCTTCCATTTAATAATAAAGGTAATCAGCGGAAAAGTCAACAAGAGACCGAAAACAGTTGTAATGAAAATTGCCGAAAATAAAGAAAAAATATGTACAAATTGACTTTCTGATTCACAGATATCACAGGAATCGGGCATCGATGAAAGGATAAATGGGCAAAATGAGAACAGTGGCATACCATAATCTTGGCTGCAAGGTAAATTCATACGAGATGGACGCCATGCTGCAGGCACTGCGGCAAAAGGGCTACCAGATCGTGCCGTTTGACGAAAAGGCAGACATCTACATAGTCAACACCTGCACCGTGACCAACATAGCAGACAGAAAGAGCAGGCAGATGCTCCACAGGGCAAAAAAGACGAATCCCGAGGGGCTTGTCGTGGCGGTCGGCTGCTATGTGCAGACTGACACGGAGGCGGTGGAGGCGGACACTGCTGTGGATCTGCTGATCGGGAACAACCGGAAGAAGGATCTGGTCGAGATCCTTGAGAGCTACCTGGACGGAGTGGTGCGGGAGAGCGTGATCGATATCAGCCACACGGCGGAGTACGAGGAGATGCGGCTTGTGTCGACGACAGAGCACACCCGCGCCTACATCAAGATACAGGACGGATGCAACCAGTTCTGTACGTACTGCATGATCCCCTACGCGAGAGGGCGCGTCAGGAGCCGCCGCCGGCAGGATGTGCTCGACGAGATCAGGGGACTGGTGTCGGCAGGGTACAAGGAATTCGTGCTGACGGGAATACATATCAGTTCCTACGGTATGGATCTTGGTATGAGCCTGCTCGATCTCGTGCAGGCGATCGACAAAGTTGAGGGTGTGGAGCGCATCCGCCTGGGTTCGCTCGAGCCGCGGATCGTCACAAAAGCGTTTGCGGACAGCCTGGCGGGACTTGCGCACATCTGCCCGCATTTTCATCTGTCGCTCCAGAGCGGCTGCGAGACCGTGTTGCAGCGCATGAACCGCCGCTATACGCCGGCGCAGTATTTAGACGGGGTTCGTTTTTTGCGCGGAGCGTTTGCGCACCCGGCGATCACCACGGATGTGATCGTGGGATTTCCCGGGGAGACGCAGGAGGAGTTTGAGGCATGCAGACAGTTTGTGGAGGAGGCGGATTTTTATGAGATGCACATCTTTAAGTACTCGAGGCGCAGGGGAACAAAGGCGGCAGCGATGCCGGGGCAGGTGGATGAGACGGTAAAGACCACAAGGAGCAGTGTGCTGCAGTCCATCGAGAGGCGGGCATCAAAGCGCTTCCGGTCGTATTATGTCGGTCAGGATGTGGAGGTGCTGTTCGAGGAAAAGAAAGAGATCATGGGAAGAGAATACTGGCTGGGGCACACAGGAGAGTATGTGAAGGTGGCTGTTTCAGAACAGGGCAGGGTGCTTGAGAATCAGCTGCTCACCGGGAAGATCACGGGATTTCTCGAGGATGAGATCCTGCTCATGGAGCCCTTTATATAGTATTCATATAGTTTTCGCGCTGTAACTCTTGAATTTTGTACTGAATTAAGTTATGATATGTATAACAATGCAAAAGGAGAATGTATCGGTGACTTGCAGGGACTGCAGATATGTTTTGTTCATCGATTGGAAGGGGCATAGGAATGGAAGATTTGACTCGCACACAATTCATACAGTTAACACCGGAGAATCTCGGAGATACCGCTTCGGTCAATGACGTGATCGCTTCTGTCTATGCTGCCCTTACAGAGAAGGGGTACAATCCGGTGAATCAGATCGTCGGCTATATCATGTCGGGGGATCCTACATACATCACCAGCCACAAGGGGGCGCGCGCCATGATCATGAAAGTGGAGCGGGACGAGCTTGTGGAGGAGATGTTAAAGTCCTATATCTACAATGCAGGCTGGAACAGGATCGGAAGATTTTAGACATCTGAGCAGTAATTTTGGACATTATGGAGAGATACATGAGGAAAATGGGACTTGACTTTGGGGCAAAGACAGTGGGGGTGGCGATCAGCGATCCGCTGCTTATCACAGCCCAGGGAATTGAGATTGTACGCAGAAAGTCTGAGAGCAAGCTTCGTCAGACACTGGCAAGGATCGAGGAATTGATCGTGGAGTACGAGGTAGACGAGATCGTGCTCGGCTATCCGAAGAATATGAACGACACAGAGGGAGAGCGGGCGGAGAAGACACTTGCTTTCAAGGAAATGCTGGAGAGAAGAACAGGGCTTTGCGTGGAACTGTGGGATGAGCGACTGACCACGGTGGCAGCAGATAAAGCGATGATGGAAGCCGGTATAAGACGTGAGGAGCGCAGGGAACACGTTGACAGGATAGCGGCGGTTTTTATTTTGCAGGGGTATTTGGACTATCTCAAAAATAAGGAAGGGTATGGAACACAATAATGGAAAAAATAACCTTTAAGCCTGATGGGGAGAAAACTGAGGTGGATTTTTATGTGCTGGAGCAGACGACCATCGGCGGGGTGAATTATATTTTGGTAACAGATGCGGAGGAAGAGGCGGATGGCGAAGCGTACATTTTGAAGGCATTTTCCGATACGGACGAGCATGAGCAGGTTTACTGCATGGTCGAGGATGATGAGGAACTTGCGGCTGTAGCGGGTGTCTTCGAAAATATGCTGGACGACATTGACCTGATTTAGATAGACCGCACGCTTTTGGTATAGGGATTATCCTATAACGCGGCGCAGGAGCAGTGTGGAGATATCGCAAAATTTTATAAGGAAACGGATAAAAAACGTTATAGGAGGTTTATTTTGAAACAGAACAAACAAAATACTTCAAAGCTCAAGATCATACCGCTGGGCGGTCTTGAGCAGATTGGGATGAACATTACTGCCTTTGAGTATGAAGACAGTATTGTTGTGGTGGACTGCGGTCTGAGTTTCCCGGCAGATGATATGCTGGGCGTCGATCTTGTGATACCGGATGTCACATATCTGAAAAATAATCAGGACAAGGTCAGGGGCTTTGTCATCACGCACGGACATGAGGATCATATAGGGGCGCTGCCGTATGTGCTCAGGGAACTCAACGTCCCGGTGTACGCCACAAAGCTCACGATGGGGATCATCGAGAACAAGCTCACGGAGCACAATCTGATACACAATGTGCGCAGAAAAGTAGTCAAATTCGGGCAGAATATCAATCTGGGGTGTTTCCGGATCGAGTTCATCAAGACAAACCACAGCATCGTGGACGCGGCGGCGCTCGCGATCTACTCGCCAGCCGGCATCGTGGTGCACACGGGGGACTTCAAGGTGGATTACACGCCCGTGTACGGCGATGCTATCGATCTGCAGCGGTTTGCAGAACTTGGCAAGAAGGGCGTGCTGGCGCTGATGTGTGACAGCACCAACGCGGAGCGACCCGGGTTCACCCCGTCCGAGAAGAAGCTCGGACCTGTGTTTGACATGCTGTTTGAGGAGCACAAGAAGACGAGGATCCTCATCGCGACTTTTGCGTCCAATGTGGACAGGGTACAGCAGATCATCAACACGGCGGACAAGTTCGGCAGAAAAGTGGTGGTCGAGGGGCGGAGCATGGTCAACATCATAGAGACCGCGTCCAACCTCAACCGGATCAGCATACCGGACAACACCCTGATCGATATAGAGCGGCTGAAAAATTATCCAAAGGACAAGACGGTCATCATCACGACCGGAAGCCAGGGGGAGAGTATGGCAGCGCTGAGCCGCATGGCGAGCGGCATGCACAAAAAGATCTCCATAGGAAAGGGCGATACGGTCATCTTCTCGTCCAACCCGATCCCGGGAAATGAGAAGGCGGTCACGAAGGTGATCAACGAGCTCTTCAAGAAGGGGGCGGATGTCATATTCCAGGACACGCACGTGTCGGGACATGCCTGCCAGGAGGAGATCAAGCTGATCTACACGCTGACAAAACCCAGGTACGCAGTGCCAGTGCACGGAGAGTTCAAGCATTTGAAGGCGCAGGCAAAGATCGCGATCGACCTGGGGATCGACAAGGATGATGTGTTTATCCTGCAGTCGGGCGACGTGCTGTCTCTCGACAACAACAGCGCGAGCATCACCGGAAAGGTGCCGGTGGGAGCAGTGCTCGTCGACGGTCTCGGCGTCGGGGATGTCGGCAATGTGGTGCTGCGGGACAGACAGCATCTCGCCGAGGACGGCATCCTGATCGTGGTGATGTCTCTGGACGGCGGGTCGGGAGAACTGCTCGCGGGGCCGGATATTGTCTCGCGGGGATTTGTGTATGTGAAGGAGTCGGATGAGCTGCTCGACGAGGCGCGCAAGGTGATCGAGAAGGCTGTGCTCGGCTGCCTCAAGAAAAACATCACCGACTGGGGCAAGATCAAGGGAACCATCAAGGACACGCTGAGTGACTTTGTGTGGAAGAAGACGAAGAGGCGTCCGATGATCTTACCGATCATCATGGAGATATAAAACTGAGACTAACCGGGCTGCTGGGACTAGGGAGGTAGGGCAATGAATGCAAAACAGTTATTGGGAGCAGTCTCCGCGATGATCATCAAGATAGCGCTGGCAGCAGCGGTTATCGTCGTGGTGTTCCGGCTTGCAGTGTACGCATATGATTTCGGATATCAGGTGTTTGCGGACATACCTGTCAGTGAGGGCGAGGGCATGGTCGTCAGCGTGGTGGTGTCTGAGGGACAGAGCAGCAGAGAGTTTGCAAAGATGCTCGAGCAGAGGGGATTGATCCATGACGCGAATGCGTTCTACATCTATGAGCGTCTCTCCGATTACAAGGACAAGCTGCAGCCCGGCGTCTATGAGCTGAGCACATCCATGAAAGCGGAGGAGATGCTTGAGATCGTGTGCCACACGGAGGAAGAGACGGAGGAGGGCGGGAGTTGAGCGGGATTCCTGCCTGCTTCCAGATGTTTCTAATGTCCAATCAAAAAAAAGAATTGCCATATGGGTTAAAAAGTGGTAGACTATTACCGATATAAGATGATGGAAGCATAAAATATATCTCGAGCGTGCGGATCGTTTGTCATCATGTCAAAGGGTTCCTCGCAGATGTTTTGCTCTGGGAAAGGTGACGGAAATGAAAAGGTACAGGAAAAAGGATCTGCTTGAGACCGTATCTGCATGGATACAGGTGAATGATTCCATCACCAGGTCAGCGTCGTCCACAGCTCCTTTTGAGGCGGCGGAGGAACTTGAAAAATGCCAGCAGGAGGCGATCGATCTGGGCAGCTACCTTGAATCGATCCGCGATCTGGACTGCACGCCGATGGTGGGGATCCTGGAAGACTACTGCGAGAATATCTACCAGATGAGCGTCAATATCCAGGATGAAAATCTGTGCAGGAAACTGTCCAAAAAGATCCGGAAACAGCTCATACAGCTGCAGAATGCCATCACCTACGACATGAAACCCGACAAAAAGGAAATCGTGTTCCTGCCGTACAAGGCAGCCATGTGGGACTCGCTCGAAAGCGTGTGGAAGGCGGCGCAGGAAGACGATAACTGCGATGCGTATGTTATTCCGATATCATACTTTGACAAAAATCCGGACGGAAGTTTCCGCGAGGAGCATTACGAGGGTGATCTCTATCCGGAATACGTTCCGATCACCAGATACGACGAGTATGATTTTGAAAAACGCAAACCAGAGATTATTTACATACATAATGCATATGATAATTGGAATCTGGTCACAAGCGTTCACCCGAAATTCTATTCGAACAACCTGAAAAAGTGGACACAGAAGCTGGTATATATTCCGTACTTCGTGCTGAACGAGGTGGACCCGGACAACGAACAGGCAGTGGAGGGCGTCAAACATTTCTGCTTTATGCCGGGCATCATCAATGCGGATGCGGTGATCGTACAGTCTGAGGAGATGAAGCGGATCTATGTCAATGAATTCCTGAAAGCCGCAAAGGAACACGGACTGCAGGGAAGGCACGTGGACAGGGCTTATCTGGAGCAGAAGTTTCTGGGGCTGGGGTCGCCCAAGTACGACAGGATCCTCGCCACAAGAAAAGAAGATCTGGAAGTGCCGCAGGAGTGGCTGAAGGTCATCGAGAAGGCGGACGGCAGTCGGAAGAAGATCATCTTGTACAACACAGGGATCGCAGCGCTGCTCGCCTACGATGAAAAGTGGGTGGACAAGATCGAGAATGCGCTCAACACTTTCAAAGAAAATCAGGATGAGGTCGCCTTGCTGTGGCGCCCGCATCCGCTGATCGAGAGCACGATGCAGTCCATGCGTCCGGCGGTTCTGCAGAAATATGCGATGTTGAAAGAGCGGTATCTCGCCGAGGGCTGGGGGATCTATGACGAGACCGCCGATGTGGACAGGGCGGTGGTGCTCAGCGATGCGTATTACGGCGATGGCAGTTCCGTCGTGCAGCTGTACCAGCAGACGGGAAAGCCGGTCATGATACAGAATGTAGAGATCATTTTATAAGATGCAGGAGCGGAGAAAAGACCGCAGCAGTTCCCCGGGAACTGTGCAAAGGTAATCTGCGCCGCCGCGACAGGTTATTTTTGCACAGCGCCTGAATGGGGCTGGGACTTGGCAGTGATATGGACCTGATACTGTTCACTCGTCAATAAAAGTAGTGAAAAACGTGTGCCAAAATGCTTGCACTTTAGCATTTTGTGTGCAAATGGGTTACTGTTTACGCCTTCATAACATAAAATTGTGTCAGAATTAGTTGGGGCGTGAACAGTAACCATGGACCTTGACAATTTCATACTTTACATTAGTGTTTTGTTTACATATTATCCTTGTGGGTGTTCTGGAATATTATCATAAAAACAAGGGATATCTGCTGAGCTTTCATTTCAATCAGAAGAAAGAGGTTGGAGTGAAGGAGATCCAGATCGGGGATAAAGTGATCGTGGAGGCGGTTGTGTAGGAAAGAAGATGGATCACTTGGGTCTGTAAGGATTTTGTGGCTGAGAAGCGCAAATATTTATTATATGTGAATAAGTGGATCAAAAGAGACTGATGTAAAGTATGGGATTGTCGGGATATGCCTGGGATGAAAATAGTTTGCATCAGTTTTTTCGTGGCTGTGTTTTGGCGCTGTGCAAAGGCATAAAATCGATCGCTCGACAGTCAAAGGCACAGTTTTGATCGGGATCTTGGTTGTGGAGGTTGGACATAACAATGGAGCATCTGGGAACCAAAGCGGAGACTTTGGCACTAATGTACGGAAAACTGAATACGGCAAAAGTCCTTCCACAGCTTACGTTTACAGTGGCAGACTGGGAACGGCGGCGGGCGGAGATTGTCTGCAGCTTTTCGGGACTGGACTGGAATGCTGATGTGATCGTCCGCAGCAGCTGTCATGGTGAGGACACGCAGGATGCGTCCATGGCAGGAAAGTATGAGTCCATAGCGGATGTGAGGGGCGTGGAAGCGTTTCAGGATGCAGTCGACAGGGTCGTGCGCTCTTATGGAGAGGGCGATGGCAGTGACCAGATCCTTGTACAGCCGATGCTGCAAAACGCTGCGTTTAGCGGGGTGGCATTTACGCTGGATCCGGGCACCTGCGGAAATTATTACGTGGTCAACTACGATGAGACAGGGCAGACCTCTGCCGTCACTTCCGGAACGGGGGAGGACAGCCTGCTGTATTACCATTTCAAGGATGCGCCGGTGGAAGCGGCACCGGAAAAACTCAGACAGCTGCTGGCGTCGCTGCAGGAACTGGAGACATTCTTTGGACAGGATAATCTGGACGTGGAATTTGCAGTGACAGATGGAGGGGAACTGTACATACTGCAGGTGCGTGCGCTGTGTGTACGGCAGGAGCGCGCCGACAGGAAACGCCAGGCGGCGGAGCTTGGGCGGATCAGGGAGAGGATCGGACGGGAGAACCGTCCCAAACCGTTTCTCTGCGGCAAGAAAACAGCATACAGTGTCATGACGGACTGGAATCCGGCGGAGATGATCGGCGTCCGCCCCCGACCGCTGGCATTATCATTGTATAAAGGGATCATAACAGACAACGTATGGGCATACCAGCGGGACAACTACGGTTACAGGAACCTTCGGAGTTTTCCGCTGATGGTGGATTTCTGCGGACTGCCGTATATTGACGTCCGCGTCAGCTTCAATTCATTCATTCCGGCTGGGCTGGATGAAGAGATCAGCGAGAAGTTGGTAAATTATTACATAGGACAGTTGGTACAGAACCCGCAGAAACATGACAAGGCAGAATTTGAGATCGTATTTTCGTGCTATACACTGGACATGCCGCAGCGGATACAGATACTGAAAAGGCATGGCTTTTCCGGGGAGGAGATCAGCAGGATCATCGATGCGCTCCGGGATGTGACCAATCACATCATAGACCATAAGGACGGGCTGTGGCGCCGGGATTACGGGAAGATAGAGATCCTGAACCGGCGCTACCGGGAGGTCATGGAGAGCGGGCTTGATGACATGGAAAAGACCTACTGGCTTCTGGAGGACTGCAAGCGCTATGGGACGCTCCCGTTCGCGGGGCTGGCGCGGGCTGCGTTTATCGCGGTGCAGATCTTACAGTCGTTTGTCTCGTGCGGGATCCTGGGCAGTGAGGACTACGAGGCGTTCATGGGGGAAGTTGACACAGTCAGTTCCGCCATGAACAGGGACCGCGAGGAATTGTCGCCGTCGGCTTTCCTGAAAAAGTACGGGCACTTGAGGCCGGGAACTTACGATATCACTTCCCTGAGATATGACGAGGCACCGGAACTGTATTTTGGCAGTACGGCAGGCGGAAACGAAACAAATGCCGGAGCACCGGACCACAAGGGGGAAAAACGCGGTGGGTTCCGCCTGTCCCTGGAACAGCTCGGCAGGCTGAGGGATACCCTGCAGGAAAACGGGCTGACGAACGATGTGCTGGACATCATGGATTTTATCCGGAGTGTCATCAAGGGGCGGGAATACGGAAAGTTCGTATTTACCAGGAACCTGAGCATGGCGATCCAGCTGGTCAGCCGGATGGGAGAGGCGGCGGGCATATCGAGGGATGACTGCAGTTATCTTGACATACAGACCATTTATGACCTGTACGCCTCCACGGGGGACATAAAGGAGCGGTTTTCCGCCTCCATACAACAGGGAAAGAAAAAGTACAGCGTGACACGGACGATCACGCTGCCTCCGGTTATCCTTGATGGCAGCGGTGTGGAGAGCTTTTACTACCCCGATTCGGAGCCGAACTTTATCACTTCGCGGAAGGTCTGCGGGGAGATCAGGGTGGTCGGGGCGATGACAGATACAGATGACATCTCGGGCAGGATCGTCCTGATCGAGAGCGCAGACCCCGGATATGACTGGATCTTTGCGCACGGGATCAGGGGATTCATCACGATGTACGGCGGTGCCAATTCCCACATGGCGATCCGGGCGGGAGAGCTCGGGATCCCCGCGGCGGTCGGTGTCGGGGCGAAACGGTTTGAGAGATACCGGCAGGCGGAGGTTGTGGAGATCGATGCGCTGGTGAAGATGATAAGGGTATTGAGGGAGAATAGGGATTGATAAAAACGGAATGGGATTATACGGAGTCTGTAGATTAGTGTGCGTGTTAGGATTTTGTTACAATCTGGATATTGATGACAAAAGGTGAATATCGGGAGATTGATCGATGATACGATTTTTAACGCCAGAATATGTTAGAGAAAAGTTTGATACCAGGAAATTTTCTGATGGTTCTGCAGGGAATGCCTTGATCATAAATGAAAAGATCTGGGACGAAGGAAGAAAACTTTTTAGATATAGCGAACAGTCAGATATATTGCCAGTACGAAGTGGACAGCACAAATTGATTTGTTTTGCATGGCAGGATAGAGAAGCAAATAGAGAACTGAGAATGCTGCAAGAGTTGGAAACGTGTGATCATGCATTAAATTTTCTGGATCTGTTTCCGAATTGTAAGGGAGTGATCATTCATGACTGTAATGAGTTAGCGTGGTATACGGCAAGATATCTTGGGAATATAGGAGTACCCGTAAGGGTTGAAGGAAGTTTTTGGGAATTATTTCCCAGATCAAACCGACAGTATATTTTAGAAGACTGTAATTATGAGATATGGGCAGAGGGCGTATCGGGCACGAAAGAAGATTGGAAGTATTTGCGTCTGAGGAGTGCATCTGTAGAATTTGAGTTGATCAATAAGATCTATGAGGCAAATATAAAGGCAGGTAGGATAAGAGATACAGAAGGAAATGTGGAAGAGCTGCTGGCCAGATTAAAGAAGGAAAAGGAAATTGTTATCAGGGGACTGGGGACAAGGGCGCAGGATGCGTATGATTGGCTAATGGCAAATGACATTAATATCTGTGCTTTCCAATCAGACAGAGCAGGAAATAAGCAGAAAAGTTTATTTGAAATACCAGTTCTAAAAAAATCTGAGGTGGCAGAACGATTTAAAGAAGCAGTTATAATAGAGTGCGGATCTATGCATAGTGCATGGGGATTTGGTGAAGTAGATGACTATGATTACTACGGTTACAAAAGAAATAAAAACTATTTGCTGTTACGCGATTATGTGAATGTACCGAACAGTAATCTTGAACACATTCTTGTGGGTAAACGTGTGATACTGACAGGAGAAGCCAGGTTATGCAATCGCGTATACAGATGGTTGAAACAGAATGAAAAGGAAATACATAAGATTAAGTATTGGGATATTTTAAAGGAGAATCGGGATAAGAACAGTGGTTTACCCAAAACTGAAATCGAAGAACAGTGCAAGGAAGATGTTTTGATATTGGTATTACCAAGACATTTTTTTTCCAGTAATTTGTCAAAAGAAGCGTTAGAGCAGCCATCTTGTTATTATGAAGCCTTTGAGAAACACGATGTGTTTGACTTTACGGAATATTTTTCTGATATCGATAAAATGGTCTACTTAGAAACAGAGTATGTAAAGTATCATCACAGACAACTGTGTCCTGGTGGAATACTTTTGGGAGCGATTCCAGGGTATTGTGGAAACGAATTGACAAGGGACTGTCTGCAGGGGGTTATGCAGCCGCAAATTATCATGATCAACTATAATTCTGAAAATGGTCTGCCATTGTTTTTTGATATAGAATTGTACTCAATATGTATTCGCCTGGCGGAAGAAGCAGCCGATGATATATTGCCGGAATTTTGGAAAATTTATGAGAAGGAGACAGCAAAAGGACTGACTGACAGTGATTTTCCAGAACGAAAAAAGTTTGAGTGCAAAATGGAACAATTATTGAAACTGGGCAGCTGCTTTTCGTCGCAGGAATTATTTGTTATGTTTCATCTCGCGCATCTTGCGATGTACGATAAGGAAGTACCAGACATGAGGGAGGCAGTTATTTATTGGGAGCCGCATTGGATGCCACGGGAATATGTGCGGAAGTTTGCTCACTGGCTGCACTGTGATGATGTAAAAGGCAATACCATCATTATGGTGCGAAACAGATATATTGTTGCAGGTTCATCGATCAGAGGAAATTTGAAAGGATTGAATTGGATAAGCGGTTGTGGATCGATGTACAATTTTATTATGGCAAAGAGTGGCATAGCACACACGCATTGGGCTGAACATGTGATCAGATTTGAGGATTTAAAGTGTCATCCGGGAAAAATACTGAAAGAACTTAATGAATGGCTGGGGCTTTCCAGTGAGTCTGTTTTGATGGAGACAAATCAAGAGGTATATAATCATAATGAGAGAAATGATCTAAAGCCAGCCTACAATCTATATGAGGAATATTTTTCTGGTTTTGACAGGATGCGGATATCATTGGCAGCTGCAAATTATCAAAAACAATATGGCTATCCGTATGAAAGTTGTTTGCGTTTTAGCAGAAGAGAACTACAGGAAATGTATTTGAAGGAATATAGATGGGAAAGACTGCCAGGAGCACTTGAGGGGAAAAGTGAAGGGAATATTGACGCTATGCAGCATTGGATCAGAAAGCTGCTTTGGATGCAGCGTTTTTCTGAAGTTATGGAAGTGGTTTTGGATGAGGAATTCTGAAAGTATCTGAGCGAGCAGGAAATTGTGGAGGGTAAAGCATATGTATGTTCCTTATCAGGATTTGGCAGGAGTTCATCGGACAATATATGGCGAATTGGAAGAAGCATTTAGGGGTGTTCTTCATGGTGAGTGGTATGTCAGAGGCGTGAATTGCCAGGCTTTTGAGAGGGAATTTGCATTATATTGCGGTGCGCAGTTTTGTGTGGGAGTTGGAAATGGATTAGATGCGATCAGGCTGAGTTTGATGGCTTTGGACATAGGAGCGGGCAGTGAAGTTATTGTATGTGCAAATACGTTTATCGCTACTGTGTTAGCGATCAGCCAGTCTGGTGCAAAACCGGTTCTTGTAGATGCAGACATAGAAACTTTCAATATTGATATATCCAAAATAGAAGAAAAGATAACAGAAAAGACTAAAGCGATTATTCTAGTGCATTTGTATGGGCGGATGGTCGCATTGGATCAGATCGCAAAATTGGCAAATAAATATCATTTACATATTATTGAGGATGCGGCACAGGCACATGGGGCAATATGTGGTGGCAGTAAAGCAGGAAGTAGGAGCAGCGTTGCAGCGTTTAGCTTTTATCCGGGGAAGAATCTGGGTGCATTGGGAGATGGCGGTGCTGTAGTAACAAATGATGAAACAATATACAAGAAAATCAGAAAATTGGCAAATTACGGTTCGGAAGAAAAATATATTCACGAATTTCAGGGAATCAATTCAAGGCTTGATGAGATACAGGCGGCTTTCTTGAGAGTAAAGCTGAAACATTTGGACGAATGGAATCAAGCCAGGAGAACGATAGCTAGTTTTTACGAGAGTAAGCTGAATCGCAGATGTTGTACACTTCCCAGACAGATGCAGTGTGAAGAAAATGTGTACCATATCTTTCCGATATTACATAAAAACAGGGACGCGCTGAAAAGCTATCTGGAAGAAAATGGAATAGGGACAAATATTCATTATCCTTTA
>CAJUES010000017.1:0-7459 GCA_910585765.1 uncultured Lachnospiraceae bacterium
CAAGGTGGCATAGCTTCCAATGATATGCCTGTTTTTAGTATGCGAAGTATGAGAATCACATAGCTGTCGGGAATATCCTCCGTATCATCACCAGCTTTTAATATATGCGCATCTAATAAACTGCTATTGTGTCTTGCCCTTTTTGCACCTGCTCCTGCATCTTTCCTTTGAATTTCGATGTCAAACTCTTTCTTGGTGCTGTCAACTGCATGAACGTCTAAAATGGCAGAACGTCCCTGCAAATTCTTCAACGGCTCTTGTGTCCTGACCAATTTGATTTTTATGTCCTCCCGTCCTAAAACAATCCGCAGTATCAGTTCCACACCCTCAAAATTATCTGCAAGACAGACTGTCATAAAATCATCGTCCATATATCGGAGTGATTTCAAGCGCTCTAAATCCTGCTGATGCGTCTGCTCTATTGTATTCAAAATATTGCCTTCTTTCGCTGTTTTTATTATACATCAGATAATATCATTTGAAAACTGCATTTTTATGGAGTTTTCTTGCTTTCTATACACTCTGACGCCGTGTTGCTTATTTAGTTGGGATTGTGGTAAATAAGCATTTAGCCTTTTAATCCTCGTGACTGCCTATCCATATCTTCAATGACAATATCATAAATCTCACCTAAAGAAGCACAATATTCAAGAACTCTCCACGGTTCATTTGTATGGAAATGTATTTTTATCATTTCATCATCTCCAACCGCTAATAAGCAATCCCCCTTAAAATTATTTGTAAAATATTCGCTTATTGTATCTTCATCAAGGTTTTCGCCCTCAATCAATAATTGTGTATCATATCTAAATTCTAACATTGTTTTATTTCCCCATATAACTTCGATTTTGTCGCTAATAGAATACCACAATCACACTCATATTTCTATCAAATTTTCATTAAATTTCTTCCTCCCTCCGTTTCACTCTGCCTTGTTGCCTGTTCTGCTGCCGCGCCTGATGGCATACAGGAATGGGGATATTCGCGGCTGTTAACTGTACCGCGATCTGAAATGGACCATACCCCTCCAGGGTCATTCGGAATATCCGCCTGACAATGGGTGCTGCTTCTTCATCGACTATCCACTTGTTTTTATCCCCACTGTCTTTCAGATAGCCGTGTGGCGGACTGCTCGCAACATGCTTTCCGCTCTCGCCTTTTGCCTTAAAGGTGGCTTTGATCGTCTTGTCGGGCATGTCTCCAAGAGCATTAACTCAAGGACATACACGCACAAGGATATCGAGGCGTTAAGGACAGCCATGGAGTTAATAAAAGCACCCGAACATTAGTTTGTTTCAAGTGCTTTTATCGTGTCGCTAGTGCGTCACTAGTACAGCATTGCGCAAATAACAATGAATACAGCAGCTGCTATTTGCACCAGTCCTGCGTTGTCGTCAGTCAACAATGCCACCGCATTGCCTCACCAAACCGGAAGGATTGAAGTAAATTTATCTGTTGATTTTCTGCATCTTTTTGATAATAGATTGCCAATACATGCGATCTTTCAAGACTCGGATTACCGTAATGTTGGAATCCTCCACAACAAAGAAAATTAAATATGTACTGTATGGCTTGAAATAGACGCTTAATCCTTCAATCACATATCCCGTAGCTTCATAACCTTTGGGGAAGGAATCCAATGCCTTGATTGCCTTCTTTATCTTCCTTGAAAAGTTTTCCGCATATTCCCGATATTTGAAGGTGTCGAGAATATATTTTTTTGTGATTTAATATCCAAGAGAGCATCTTTGGATATTACGATTTTATGTTTCTTTGGTTTATCCGGCATTATATTTTGTCAATTTCCTCCCATGCTTCATCAATCGTATAAACATCGCCTTTTTTCAGACTTTCTATTCCCTTGGAGAGTTCATCATATAATGCGCCTATGGCGGCTTTTTCGGAATATTCAGTTTTAAGGATTTCCTGATTTCTGATTGCCTGTGCTACAGGTGCCATAGTATCACTTCCTTTCGATTGTTGATTTTATTATACGGTATTTAGTATTGGCTTATCAACAGATTTTTATTAAAGTCTGCTCAAAACTGTGTGGCTTAAACTTTCATGGCTGTTTGTTAAATGTTCCAAGTGATTTCAATGTTTCCGTCCGCAATGCGGATAACTTTGATAAGTGTATCGACTACCGCCTGTCTGCCCTCAAACGAGAGTGTTTCCCATGTTTGACTTTCTTTACTCTGAATACTGGCACAATAAACTTGTCCTTTCTGTTGGCGCAAAAGCCTGAACCATAGCTTTGAGAAAACGTGAATATGCGTCTTAGTAACTATATTTTATGTGTTCCGATTTACTGCAATCTTCCCGGTTTGCCTTCTTCCTCCGCCTTGCCCTGTCACAAATGTCAGGCACTGTTCTTCACTGATATTTAGGCAATGCTGTACTTAGTTTGTCGGCAGATTTTGTGTTATTTTGAGACGCAGGGAACGAAAGGACTCTGCCGCCGACAATATCTCACAGTTTTTTATAAAAAAGTCTGAGGTATCTGGCGCGTCGCAAATCCGTTATAATCATAAAAAGGGCATTGCACTGTGATCATGATAAGGAACAATTAATTTCGCAGCTGCCTGTCAACACGAATGATCAGAAAGGAGAATCCCCTATATGACTACTCCCGTTTCGTTTGCATAGCGCGGCTATTGCAAAATAAAACAATTCCATTGTGATAGCCTGCGCATCCGACGATTTTAACAGGAGATGCACATGAGCTATTTAGAAATTGAATACAGACTTGTCCCGACACAATCTTTCACAGTGATCCGAAGCTGTGCCGGCTGCGGCGGAAAAGCGCCCTACAAAAACACGAGAAAATTCCGCGTCAACGCTAACGGCAGCAAGATCGACGTATGGCTGATCTACCAGTGCGGGAAATGCAGGCACACCTTCAATCTCACGATATATGAGCGCCGGAAAAACACCGACATACCAGCCGCGGAATACCAGCGCTTCCTGGACAACGACACACAGCTTGCCGAGGAGTACGGCAGAGAGATCGCACTGTTCCAGAAAAACAGGGCGGAGATCGACCACAAGAGCATCACTTATGAGCTGATCCGGCTGCGGCATCCCACAGTTGGATCGATCTGTGCCCACCCGATCCGGATCGCGATCCAGAATCCTTACAGTCTGAAGATCCGCCCCGAAAAACTGGCGGCGGAGATTCTGGGACGCTCTGCAAGCCAGGTCAAAAAAGAGATCGCCAAAGGGACGATCACGATAGAATTTATTAAAAGGATAGCTGACAATGAAGCTGGCAATGAAGATAGAAACTGACCGACTGATCATCAGAAGCCTGAGACCGGACGACGAACAGGCTTTTATCGAGATGGCATCTGACGGAAGCCTGACCGAGATTTTCGGAGACTGCAGTGAATGCAGCCACTGGATGGGGAAATGGATCGCGGAATCCATACAGCTCGAACAGGAAAATAACCCCGCCAGGGCATATCTGGCGTACTGTGTCGAGCGCAAGTCAGATCATACCATTATAGGCTCTGTCGGCTGTACCTATTATGAGGACATGAAACGGATCGGGATCACCTATTTTCTGGGCGCCGACCACAGGGGTCACGGATATATGGCGGAGGCCGTAAAAGGCTATGTACAGTATTTTTTTCAACACTACGACGCAGACGCACTGTTTGCCACGGCAAGGGTCGAAAACAAATCATCGTGCCAAACGCTGGAACGCGCAGGATTTCAGCTGCTCGAAACCAGGCTGTACAAGGACCTGTATGACGAGACGGCAGAGATGAGCAATTTTTATGAACTTCGAAACGACTGCAGCCCGCTCAGGCAGGATGCCTGAGCGCCGGGTGCCGCAACATCTGCTGCACTCATTTACAGAGCAGTTATTTTCCGTTAAATAGCTGCTCGATCCACACGATCCCCGCATAGATCCCGATCCCTGCCGCGACCGCCAGCAGCGGATCCTTCAATATACAGTTCAGCCCGATGACCAGCATGACAACCGGTCTCACAAATGTCTTAAATATCTTGTGTTCATTCACAGCTGCCACCTCCCCACTCCGGATATTGCTGCAGAAACTTTTCATTTGCCAGCTGCAGTGCTTCATGATACGTCCGATACGAATCGCTCAGCCGGCACATCGCCGGTATAAAAATATCATTGTAACCGCTGGCACTGTTAAACTGTCTCAGCGTCTCCTCCAGACGATATACTTCTGACGCCCTATACTCCGCGGTCTGTTTGTATGCCATGTACGTCTCGATGGTTTCGCGGTTCTCGTCAATATACCGCTCAATATCGCAGACTGCGTCGCGCATACCGACAGACATATTTTCCAGAATGTGATCCTCATGATCAAGCGTTATCTCCTCATAAAGCGTCCGCAGATCACTCGGAATCTCAAACCGGATCCCGTCTAAAAATGCAATGATCGTGTCAAAAGCCTCCTGCTGCCGCGCTGTCCGCACAGGCTCGCCCAGATACGGCGCAAAATGCTGACAGATATAATTTCCGTAATAACCCGGAAACGCTGTCCGCATGCGTTCCAGGACAGACTGTTTCGCCTGGAGCTGCACAAGCTTTCCCTGCACGTTGTCCCAGTCCTGCGTCCGGGCAAGCTCCTGCATTAACTCCTGCTTCTCCTGCAGGATCGATATCTCCAGATCCTTTTGATGTAAAATGTCATTTAGCGACAGATTCAAATCTGCCAAAACTCCCTGAATGTCAGCAACCGACAGCCCTAATCCCCTCAAGACGGAGATCTTTTTCAATCGGGCGAGATCGGCATCCGAGAAATCACGGTATCCATTTTCCTGCACCGAGGGTGCAACGAGTCCCTGCTCTATATAGTATTCTACCGCTTTTTTCGTCAGTCCGCATTCCCTGCACACTGCGTTTATGAGCATATCCCTCACCTCCCCTGCTTTTTGGGAACCGCAGAATCAACTCCCTAACACTAGGATAAACCAATCCCCAGGGGCGCAGTCAATAGGTAACAAAAAAATAATCTCCGCACGATCGTGTACAAGGAAATCATGTTTATGGCAGACAAAAGGACATGATATATCATTGTGATCCGGTCGTATGTGTGTTATACTTTTATGGTTGCCGACAACAGTTTTCACGAGAAATTATTGGAGGATTATTATGAAAAAAATAGTAACAGGAATTGGCTTTGAAATTACAGGCGTACTGATGATACTGTTCCCGTTTTTGATCGCAAGTCTGAGTTTAGAAAATACAATCGAGTGGGATACCCAGTTGGGAAGATTTTGGCAGACAGTCTCTGATATGGGTATGTTTCCTATAATGATTGTTGGTGTTATTTTGCTGATAACAGGCGTCATATTCTCCTTATGGGGAACATTCTCAAAATCCGATACATAAGGAACTGTAGAAAAATAAGTGACGCATCTTGCTTGTCTATTTCTCCAATCTTGCAGGACAAAAAGCCTCGCCGTAGCCCGCTACGCCTACGTTTTTTCTCCTACAATCTTGAAGAAATATCCTGCGCAATCTGAGCACTTATTTTCCTACAATTCCTAAGATTTGAGGATTATCCTGATGTTATCTGCTGCTTCTGAAAACAATGCCAAACAAAACCAGACAAGGAGAACCGCCATGAAGATCGCCGTATTATTTCCGGGAATCGGATATCACTGTGACAAACCGCTGCTCTACTACAGCGGAAAATTAGCCGCTCACTATCAGTATGAAATAGTCAAAGTGCCCTACACCAATCTGAGCAGGGCGATCCCGGAGGCTTTTGCAGACGCCTATGCCCAGACAGAAACCTGTCTGGAAGATATCGACTGGAGCCAGTACGAGGATATCCTGTTCATATCCAAGAGTATCGGCACGGCCGTCGCTGCCGCCTACGCGCAAAAACATGACATTATTTGCCGCAATGTCTATTACACGCCGCTGCCCCAGACGTTTGATCTCGCACCGCAGTCCGGGATCGCGTTTCACGGCACGCGCGACCCGTGGGCTGCGACTGATGTGATCGAGACACAATGCGCCGAACGCCGCATGCCGCTATACATCACCGAACATGCCGATCACTCGCTCGAGCTTCCTGCCGGGGACGCATCCAGCCCTGCCAAAAGCAAGATCCAGCCAAACCTTTGCATATTGGAGACTGCCATGGCGCTCACCGAACAATACATCGCAGATGGCATCTGCTACCGGGCGCTCTGCGCAGATGAGATCTGCCTGGAACTGTTCCACGGTTTCGTCCGCCATCAGAACGTCGTAAAATGCTGGCGGAAAGAGGACGAAAAGTGGGTCATCCGGGACGATCCTTTCATCGATGACTGGACGGCGGACGACTATCAGATCCTGGTAAAATGCCTGAAAAACACGGTACAGACAGGCGGTCTCGTCTACGCGGCTTTCAAAGGATATGGCGTCTTGGACAGCCAGCCCTTTGGCGGCACGCTCAAGGCTTTTGTCTCTGTGGAACCCGGGCTGTTTGGCGGCGAACAGGGCTATCTCGACCTTTCGAGCATCCATGTGTCCGAGGATCTGCGCGGAAAAGGGATTGGTCAGGTACTATTTCACGCTGCCAGGGACTGGGCAAAGAAAAAGGGCGGACGGAAATTGTACATCTCCGCCCACTCCGCTGTCGAGACTCAGGCATTTTACAAGGCAATGGGCTGTGTCGAGGCGCAGGTGTATGACCCGCATCACGTCGAGCAGGAGCCCTATGACTGCCAGTTGGAATGCGCACTGTGACGTTTTTATCAAAACTCCTTTTTCTCTATGATCCGGCAGGAAATACGGTATGACAGCAGGCCCAAAAGGATCACGACTGCCAGCGCGATCACGCCCCCTATGCCAAGTCCTGCAATGTTGCTGATGACCCTGGCACCGTCAACGCCGACCTGCTCAGTCAGTACACCTGCCATCCCCATGGCGACTGAAATGCCGCCGATCATCAGAAACGACACGATCCGGCTCTTCTCCTGCCCAAACTTGACCTGCAGCGGGATCTCCACCGCCAGCAGCAGATACGCCATGGGAAGTGCAGGCGCAACAGACAAACAATACTCCCCAAAGTGCATCCCGCTCCTGTTGATGACAAGCACCACCCACGAAACCGCACTCGACAGCAAAAACGGAACTGTCGCCAACAGGAAACCAAGCACAAACTTCTCGAAAATGTAATCCCTTCTCGAAATAGGCAGGGTAAACAGATATGCATTTCCGTTCTCAAATGCATCGTAACTGAACGTGCTGATCAACATGAAAGAACACAACAGCGCGCTGTACCCCACAAAAAATGTCATGTTCCGGCTGCTTGCCATTATCACACCCCAAACTGTCAACACGATAAAGAACAATTTCATCTGCGATTTCATCAATTGAAAATCCTTGACCATCAAACCTTTGACCGATCTACTCATCGCCATATCCTCCTATACTAACGCTTGATTCTTCTAAAAATACATAAGTCTGTTCCCTTTACAGGCT
>CAJUES010000017.1:7559-60035 GCA_910585765.1 uncultured Lachnospiraceae bacterium
TTTGAACCTACTCACCGAAGAACGCTGCCCCTGCGTTCTTCTAAAAATACATAAGTCTGTTCCCTTTACAGGCTTTTGAACCTACTCACCGAAGAACGCTGCCCCTGCGTTCTTCTAAAAATACATAAGACTGTGCCCTATACAGGCTTATGTATTTTTTGTCATCATGGTGATCACTTCATCTATGCTTCCCCTCTCGATCACGACCGACGGGTAGTTATCCTGATAGAACTGCCTCTGGTTCGTCAGACAGCTGTAACCAAAGTTCTCCTCCTTCGTCTTTAACAGATGGGTCGGATCAAGCTTCGCAAACTGTTCCTTTGTCACTTTCAGCAGTCCGTACTCGTTCAGGAGCACATCCGTATCCTCGTGAAGCACGATCTTTCCATCCTCGATCATGTAAACATCATCACAGATCCCCTCAAGATCACTGGAGATATGCGAGCTTATGACGATACTGCGATCTCCATTCTCCGCGTACTCGCGCAAAAGTCCCAGCAGCTCATCCCTCGCCACCACGTCAAGCCCCGCGGTCGGCTCATCGAGCACCAGCAGCTTTGCGCCGTGCGAGAGTGCAGCGAGAATCTGCAGTTTCCGCTTCATGCCGGTGGAGAACTCCTTGATCTTCTTTTTCAATGGAAGCCCCATCCTGTCACAGTCCGCAGTGAATTTTTCTTTTGAAAAGTCCGCGTACATCGCATCCAGCATCGGGAGATACTCCTTGATCGTGAGGTAACTGCAGAATCCCGAGTCGGAGAGCACAACCCCGATCTGTTCCCTGTCTGCCTGTGTGAGCGCCGACACGTCCTTCCCCAACACCTCGATCGTTCCCCCATCGGTGCGGATCAGCCCCAGGATCGCTTTAAACGCCGTGCTCTTGCCGGCTCCGTTTCTCCCGATCAGCCCCGTGACCTGCCCTTTCGGTATCTCCATCGAGCACTCCAGCCGAAAATTCTCATATTGTTTGACCACATTGTTTAGTTTGATCATTCTAAGCACTTCCTCTCTCATCATCATTATTTCCTAAAAACTTTCACACATCCTCCAGCACGATCTCAAACAGCTCCTGTATCTCGCCATCCTCCATGCCGCAGCTGCGCGCCTTTCGGATCGTCTGCTCAAATTCTGCCTCCACTTCCTTCTTCTTCTCCTCAAGCATCTGTGCCTGGTTTGCGCACGCCACAAAACTGCCCTTTCCGTGCACTGTGACGACAAAGCCCTCCTCCTCAAGCTGGTCGTATGCCTTCTTGACCGTCAGCGCGCTGACCTTGATCTCCTTTGCGAGCGTCCTCACAGACGGGAGCATCGTCTCCTCGATCAGCTCACCATGCATTATTTTGTCCTTGATCTGACACACGATCTGCTCGTAGACAGGCTGCATCGAAGTGTGGTTAATTATCAGATTCATCTTTTCCACATCCTTTATCCGCCGAGTCCCCGCTTCCAGGTTCAATGCAGTGTATCTCTGTAGCAGTGTATCTCTGCCATAGCTTATCTCTGCTGCAGCTTCTTAAAGTGCCGCATTCACATTTTCCCTGCCACGGAACCCCGCGTTATTTGTTCATGAACTGTCAGAAACGTTTCATTCCTTTCTGATACAAACAGTATATAACAGTATCTATCTGTTGTCAACTGTTTTATACTGTTTATTATTGAATAAAAGAGTGTCAAATTTAATAAAAATATAGAAATATGATAGAAATATGCGTGTGATTGTGATATTCTATTAGCGAACCAATCGGTGTCTGCGGGGAAAATGAAATGTTTCAAAAATATACGTTATGTTTTGATATTTGGGGATTCCTGCTATTTCTAATTATTATGATACCAAATTTTATTTGGTTTGCTGTTCCTGCGCCGAACGATATATTAAGAACAAGCTCGATCACAGAAACGCTTGACACAGCAGCTTCTGTATGTCAAATATTCATGGTTGCTGCTTTATGCATTTTTAGAAACAGCGACAGAGACAGAAAAAAGCGCGTGACCCCTTTTATTATCATCGCGGCAGGCTGTTGTCTGTTATATTTTTTAAGTTGGATCGTCTACTATAAAGGCATAGTAAATGTGATTGTTGTATTAGGGTTGACGAATCCGCCCTGTTTCGCATTTTTATTCTTTGCGATCGACAGAAAGAATGGGATAGCGTTAACTCCAATTTTAATCTTTACAATTTGTCATTTGATATACGGCGTAATAAATTTTGTTGTTTGACAACTTCCGATGACACAACATAATAAGCCATCCAAAAAAGAAGGACACCTGTAAATCATCTACAAATATCTATTAACTTAACTAAGGAAAGGAAGCGATACAGCCAATGGCACAAGAACAGAAAAAACAGGATATGGGAAGCGGCAGCATCCCGAAATTGATGCTCAGTCTTGCGGTCCCGGCAGTCGTGGCGCAGCTGATCAACATGCTGTACAACATTGTGGACCGGATCTACATCGGCCATATACCGGACGCAGGCGCGTCGGCGTTGACGGGTGTGGGGCTCTTTCTGCCGATCTTGATGATGATCAACGCTTTCGCTATGCTGGCAGGCTCAGGCGGTGCGCCCAGGGCGGCGATCGCCATGGGAAAACAGGATCGGGAAGAGGCGCAGAAGATCCTTGGGAACTGTTTTTCCGTACTGATGTTCTTGTCTGTGCTCCTGACACTTTTGTTTTATCTGTTCGCGCCCCAGCTCCTGCGGCTTTTTGGCGCGAGCGACGTCACCCTTCCCTACGCACTCTCCTACGCGCGGATCTACATCCTGGGAACGGTTTTTGTGATGATCGTGATGGGGATGAACCCTTTTATCACCACACAGGGATTTGCCAGGATCAGCATGGCGACCACGGTGGTAGGCGCTGTCTGCAATATCATCCTCGACCCGATCCTGATCTTCGTGCTTGGCATGGGCGTGCAGGGCGCGGCGGTCGCCACGGTATTGAGCCAGGCTGTCAGCGCCGTGTGGGTGCTTCGGTTCCTGCGGGGATCCAAAACCATGCTCCGTCTCACTCTGCCGGATATGAAGGTCGAACCCCAGGTGATCCTCCCCTGTCTAGGCTTAGGTGTCTCCACCTTTGTGATGCTCAGCACGGAAAGCATTCTGAACATCAGTTTCAACAGCAGTCTCTCCCGTTACGGGGGCGATGTGGCGGTGGGCGCCATGACGATCATATCCTCCTGCAGCCAGCTGATCACGCTGCCGCTGCAGGGCATCTGTCAGGGCGGACAGCCGATCATGAGCTACAATTTCGGCGCTGGGAAAAAAGAGCGGGTAAAGCAGGCGTTTGGCTGCCAGTTCGCCGCGTGTGTCATCTACGCAGGCGTTCTGTGGCTGCTCCTGATGATCGCCCCTCAAGTTTTTGCAAACATATTCAGCAGCGATGAAACGCTGGTGTCCTATACCGTGTGGGCAATGCGGATCTATATGGCGGGGATCTTTTCCACCGGCGTACAGATTGGCTGTCAGCAGACCTTCATGGCTCTGGGGCAGGCAAAGATCAGCCTGCTCATGGCATGCCTGCGGAAGCTGGTCCTCCTGATCCCGCTGATCTTCATCCTGCCAGCCTTTTTCACGGACAAGGTGTTTGGCGTGTTCGTGGCGGAACCGGTCAGTGACATCATTGCCGCGACCGTGACGGCAACCATGCTCTTCACTCGCCTGAACAAGATCCTGGACTGGAAGCAGTAATGTCAGAATATTTACAATGAAAGATCCCCCAGAGCAGCAATGCCCTGGGGGATCCTATATTGTCCGGCTGTTATTCTGCCAGAAATTTTTCAACTGATGCCAGCTTCACGCAGAGCACAAACACTGCACACGCCTGCTTGAGCTCCTCCGGTGTCGGCAGCGTCGGCGCGATGCGGATGCTCGTGTCCGCGGGATCTTTCATGTACGGGTAGGTGGAGCCTGCCGGTGTCATCACCACGCCAGCCTCCTTGCAGAGTGCCACAACGCGCTTTGCACAGCCCTCGAGCGTGTCAAACGCGATAAAGTAACCGCCGAGCGGTCTGATCCAGCTTCCGATCTCCAGCCCGCCAAGCTCCTTCTCGAGACAGTCCAGAACCGCCTCAAACTTCGGCTTCAACAGCGCCGCATGCTTCTCCATATGCGCGTGCACGCCCGCCGCGTTCTTGAAATACATCACATGGCGCATCTGGTTGATCTTGTCAAACCCGATCGTCTGCAGGCTCACCGTCTTTTTCACCTCGGCAAGATTTGCCGGCGAAGTGATCAGCGCTGCCACGCCCGCGCCCGGGAACGTAACCTTTGATGTCGAGCACACCTGGTAATACATATCGGGATTTCCCGCCTTCTCACACTCCGTCACGATGTTGAGCATCTCCGCCTTGTTGTCCACATAGACGTGATGGAACGCGTACGCGTTGTCCCAGTAGATCCTGAAGTCAGGCGCCGCCGGCTTTAAGTTCGCAAATCTCCTGACAACCTCGTCAGAATACACGACACCCGCGGGATTGGTGTATTTCGGAACATTCCAGATGCCCTTGACAGCCGCGTCATTGTTGACGTACTTTTCAACCAGATCCATATCCGGTCCGTTCTCATCCATCGGAATGTTGATCATCTCGACGCCAAAACTCTCGGTGATGGCAAAATGTCTGTCATATCCCGGGACAGGACACAGGAACTTTACCTTCTCCTGCTTACACCACGGCGTATTGCCGCCGATCCCGTGCACCATCGCCCTTGAGATCAGATCATACATGATACTCAAACTCGAATTGCCAAATACCATCACATGGTCGACAGGGCACTCCATGAGCTCCGCAAACAGCTCCTTCGCCTCCTTGATCCCGTCAAATGCACCGTAATTTCTGAGATCCACCTTGTCATCGCCCTTGAACACAGACTTGCTGTTGAGCACGTCGAGCATGTCGACGGACAGATCCAGCTGGTCTGCCGCCGGCTTTCCGCGCGACATGTCGAGTTTGATGTCCGATTCCTTTAACTTCTCATATGCTGCCTGAAGCTCCGTCTGAAGTGCACGCAATTCTTCCTTGTTCAAATCCTTGTATGCTTTCATTTTTCCATAACCTCCATCATTCATACGCCATTGTCATATTACGTACAAAAATACTTTTGTGTACCCTTTTTCCTCAAAAAAACTGTTTCCAAACAGTTCCTTTCCTACTATATAACATAAATTCCCATTCTGTCAATAACTTGTATACGTGTATATCAGTATTTTTGTGATCAGTTATGTTTCCGTTATTATTTGGCGCTGAGGGCACACCCTATAGCAGACAGATATCCTGCATACGGTCCCACTGTGCATTGGGTTTCAAAAATCCTGCCTGCCATTTCCTGAAATCCCCTGATCTGCGTCAGTCCCCCGGACAGCAGTATGCCGTTTTCAATGTTCACTTTGCTCAACAAACTCCTGGACTGCAGCAATATATGCCAGACCACCGCACCGGCAATATCTTTTGCGGGCACGTTGTCTGCAATAAGCCCTACGATCTCGGTCTGTGCAAACACAGCGCACGCCGATGACAGCGTTATCTCTGATCTGATGTCTTCCAGATCCAGATCATCAAAGTTCATTTCCAGCAATCGCAATGTATTGATCAGAAACATTCCGCTGCCTGCGGCGCACCTGTCATTGATATAAAAACGTTTCAGATCTCCGTTTTCGTGACAGATTATTTTTGTGTCCTGCCCTCCGATGTCCAGTACGACATTCACATCAGGACAGACAAGATGACTCCCCTTTGCCAATGCGGCCAACTCGTTGATCGACTTTTGGGCAAAGGGCACATTGGCTTTGCCATAGCCGCAGGAAACGCTGGCAAGATCCCCTTTTTCCCTTTTGAGTTCAGTGAGCCTCCTTTCAAAGTACTCTTTCTGCCTTATGGGTGTCTTTTCGGCGAAGCAGTCTTCCATTTTGTTCCCGCAGGACAACACACAGTATTTTGTGTATGTTGAACCTACATCTATTCCCAGCCGGAGCATATCGTCTCCTTGATCAGATCGATCCTTGTCATGGCAGCCTTCTCATCCAGGATCGTTCTGTCGATCATATCCATGTCAATCTCTACCTGTGGTATGTATATATTTTTCGCGGAGACGAAGTCGCATTTGCAGCTCTTATTGCGGAGCGTGACAGCGGCTTTTGCTCCCGAATCACATATGAGCTCACCCAGGCGCTCGTTCCTGGTTTTCTGCGACAAATTCAAAAAGGTGTAATTGTACGCGTTAAATAGACATTCAAACAAGTTTTGACCAGCGTAGTCGATATTCCACCATGTGATATAATTCGAACCTGCTATTCTGCATCCCTCAAGTATGGTAGACAGATACCTGTCAGAATGATACCAGAGTGGATAGCCCAGCCAGAACAAAGGAATCAGCGTCCTATCCGCCATGGGTTTGCTGCTGTACTCCTCCTCAAGCATCGTGTACATTTCCGCTGTTTCAGGTCTGCATCTTGCCGTGATGAGAAAACTAATGTCATCGAACAGTCCCGTCGGCACGATTTCCTTTTCTTTTATGTGGCTGATGACAGACTTCCATGCGTTTACGCTGTTTCTGCTGTTTGCGACCAGTTCTGCAAGCCTGTCCATACTGAGTTTGTTTCCGGTGAGCTTTTCAAGCTCCATGATCAGATCTCTGTGCTGGGCAGTTACATAGTTATATGCGGCATCCCGATCTGCGCCGTCCCCGGGATAGTCGATCACGATCAGCGGTACCTTGTATCTGTGCGCCAATATATTCCACCAGTTTGGAAGGGTATTGCACTGGTTGTTTGTCGCGATCAAAAGATCGGGCTTGGGCGGTACGCCCCTTGGTCCCTCTTCCAATTCAAGACATCCCTGCATACAACATGAGTAGGAGCAGCAGTCCCTCGACAAGTCTGATTCCTCGCTCTTGCTTAGCAGCGGCTGCTCCATACCGCTTGCCGCGATAACAGCCGCATAACTCTCCGGATAATAGCAGGCGATTCCTAGTGTCTCCAATATTTCCACCGGGGCAAACGCGGTTATCCATGCGACCTTACACTCCTGCTGTTTGCCTTTGGCATATTTGGAAAAATACTGATAGTACTCTTTCATCAGCTTCGTCTGAATCCTTATGATTGTCTGAGCCATGGCAGTGTCCTCCTAAATGATATCCGCAAAGGCTTCTATCTGCAGATTTGTCTTTTGTACGTCTTCTGAATGAAGCAGGCTTATTTTCAGAACGGGAATATTTTGCGTTTCCAGACGATCTTTATAAATAGAATAGAGATACTCGTATGGTTCGCAATACTTCTGGATAACCATAATAACACCTTTTATTTCTTTCCTTTTGATCTCCTCAATATCCGCTTCCAGGATCCTGTTAAAATGATCCTGTGTGGGGGATAGTCTTCGTCCCATAATATTTTCTGATATATTACAATACATATCTCCTGTGACCTTTGTTTCCGGCAAACTGCATAATCTTCCGGATTCCGGAAGGTTATCTCCCACGATCTTCAGACCTCTGTCCTCAATGATCCCGGCGATCTCTATGCCTGACAGAAATGAACCTGTCACAAAAACCCTCTTGCCAGTCCCATGCCCCCGACGAAGGCTGTCCCCCATATCCTGCTCACAGAGTGGTCTCTTAAGGTTCCTATGGATATTTTCTATGTACTCAAGATAATCAAGCGTGTCCAGATTGTCATACAGATCGCAGATTTTTCTGTTCCGCCTGTTTAACAGTGCGATCCTGTCTCCAATGTTGTTTATTGCTGTATGATAATGTTTTTCGATCTGCGTCTGATACCTTTTGATCTCCTCGGCAAAAAACAGAACAGCATCCGGCCCCGTTCCCGCCGGAACATTGATCTGATGCAGAAATTTTCCGCACGTATCCAGATAGCTGCCTATGATACGGCTGCTGTCGCAGGATTTGGGATATACGGCGCCGTCGATATTTTTATCGCCCATAACCTGTGAGATAAAATCCGACGCATACCCGCAATACGACGCAATATTGCGCTCCCCCGAATACTGTGTAAACCTCACCGTATCACATATGTGCTCCGGTATAAATCCTGACATTGACAGTATGTTCATTCAATACCTCCATAGATCCATTTAGCATTTTCAAAAAAATTTTTCCAGTTTTTAACTTCGTTTTCTGCCGGCGGGGATTCCAGCATTTTCATATGGTACAATCTAATGAGATCGTTCACAACGGTTTCTATCGTGAGCCGTGGTATATGTTCCGAGAGATTTGTTACCCTCGCACCCACACTCTTTATATGGTTTCTCTCCAGTTTTCCGCTCCCGGGTGTCAAAAACCTTTCCATGGCGGATATGTCCGACTGAATGAGGAGCGTTCCATGACTGCAGGTTATCTCTCCGGTTGTGTATTTGGCATTGCCGCTTATCTTTTTTGCACCGATGGTTATATCGTTACGCCCGTTGTACCGCGCGTCCAGACCGTACTGCCTCAGCAGACCGCAGATCAGATCATAATATCTGCATTCGTTCTCAAGCGCTGTGCGGCATATGATGGAATAATTCAAATTCCCAAGATCGTGATATACCGCGCCGCCCCCGGACTTTCTCCGCGCCAGCGTACCGCCCTGGCGCAAAAACGCTTCCGCCCTGCACTCGATGCTTATATCCTGATTCCTTCCGACTACGATGGTATTGTCATTCTGCCACAATAAAAAAATCGCGGCATCATCAGATACACATGGAAACAATGCCTGTTCGAGTGCAAGATTTCTGTAGGGGTTTGAAGAACTGCTGATCATATACCTATATTCCACTGTCCAAAGCCTCCCTTGCCCTGCCCAAAGCCTCCGACACTGCCTCCGCATAGCTCGGGTGGGGTCTTGTGGTCTTTAGCATGTCATCTATCGTAAAACCATTTTGGACTGCAGCTGCCAGCTCAGAAATGATATCCGACGCCCGCTCGCACATGAGCTGCGCGCCCAACAGCCTGCGCGTGCCTTTTTCCGCCACAATCTTTATAAACCCTCTTTCCCGGGTGGATATCAATGTCCTTGCGTTTGCATACATTGTCTGTCTTGCGGAAACGGCATCTCTCCCCTGCAAAAGAGCCTCTTCCACAGTCGATCCCACACAGGCGATCTCAGGTGTGGTGTAGATGCACCGGATCACGGCGCCCGCGCTGGCACTTTGTTGATGCCTGATGTGGCATACAGCCCGGATCCCCTGCTCCATAGCCGTATGCGCAAGCATCGGACTTCCTGATACGGCGTCCCCTACCGCGTATATGCCTTTTGTTTTTGTCTGCCCTGATGGATCGGTAATAATCCCCCCATTGTCATCTGTTGAAAACAATAACTTGTTCATGTGATCGAGCACTGGCTTTCTCCCGACCGCCGATATGGTTATCTCATCACGCACACTTCCAAGCGTGTCCTCATCACACTTGGAAACAATTTTGATTCCGCGCTTTTTCATGCTTTGTGCCAGACCGACAGCGATATCTTTATCCCAATTTCTTAATATCCTTTCGCCACGGATATAGATAGAAACACTCGTTCCAAATCCGTTAAAAATTTCTGCAAACTCCGCCGAGATACTTCCCCCTCCTATTATCGACATGGATGCAGGAATCTTATCAAGTTTTAATACCTCGTCGCTCGTCAACATATGCTCCCTTAACCGTATCGGTCTCGAGCCGCTTGCAATGATGACATTCCGTGTTTCATACGGGACGTTTCCGCACAGGATCAGATTTTTGTCGATGAGCGATGCCTCCCCATTGACAATCGCCACATTGCAGTCCGCTAATTTCTGGGACAGACCATTCCTTAATTCCTCAACAATAGCATGATTTTTCTGCTGCGTCATGCGAAAGTCTATCCCGCGGTATTGAATGTCCAGACCATATCCTGTGGCATGTGATAATTCCATGCCCAGCTTTGCGACATGGGCAAGATACTTCGTGGGAACACAGCCTCTGTTAAGGCAGGTTCCCCCGACCAGTTCCTTTTCAAAAAGAATTGTCGAAAGCCCGTATCTGACCGCCTCAAACGCGGCGGCGTAACCGCCCGGACCACCTCCGATCACCGCAACATCATAAATCATAACTGCTCCTTACATCTTTCGTACGTCTCATGATCCATCAGGCTGTCCGAAAGCGCATCCGCGCTGACTCGCAGCAGCCAGCTGTCATAGGGCGATCCATTGACCGCATCCGGCTCGTCCACTACGCTTTGGTTCACTGCGATAACCCTGCCTGATACTGGAGAAACCAGATCCGACACGGTCTTTACGCTCTCCACATCCCCAAATTTTTCATCGATCCTCAGCTCAGTTCCTTCCTCAGGCAGATTGATGAACAGAATGGCTTTCAGCTTTTTCCGGGCATGATCACTCAAGCCCAATAAGACATCCTTCCCATCCTTTTTAACCCATATATGTCTGGAAGAAAACAAAAGTCCGTCTGTCATCATGACATACCCCCGCTTTCTTTCTCAGCCAGATGCTTCATAAGCGCCGTCACAAGCTCTCCGACATTCTTTGAACCCTGGACTTCGGAAAGCATAAAACGTATGTCAAAATCCATCTCAATTTCATTCACGAGATTCAGGTGCGTCAGGCTGTCCCAGCCCTCGACATCGGCAGCGGTGGTCGTCTCGCTGACGACAATGCCGTCATTTTCAAATACGTCCCTGATAATGCCTGTCACTTTTTCAAAAACTTCTTCCCTGTTCATTTTTAATCCTCCATTGTTATAAAATTATTTTTCTTCACGTAATCCGACACGGTCAACTCATAGCAGTGACTTGCCGTGCAGGTAAAGCCCATTGTCTCATATATTTTCTCAACCATTTTATTTTTGGGCGTCGGAATATACTCGGCGCTGATCCTCTCAAAGCCATTCCGGGCGGCAGTGTCCACAATAGCGTTTACTATAAATTCCTCCATGCCTCTTTTTAGTACCCTGCAGCTCATCAGCCACGTATCTATGAAAAGGCTGGTTTCGGATATCTTTTTCAGGATCACTGCGGAAACCAGCCCGTGGTCGCCGAATCTGTCTCTCAGCGTACAATAAAGCGTGATGTAGCTTTCGTCGCCTGCAATGCGCGCAATATCATTCTCGGTGTACCGGATCGTTCTGAGATTGAACTGGTTTGAGCGCTGCGTGAGCTGGGCGATCCTCGCAAACCGCACTGCCTCAAACGGCTTTGCCGTGCCTTTCATCTCAAGGCTTTTGAGATAATCGTCGATAGATGCAAAGGTCTTTTCCAGTTTCTTTCGCTCAAATTCAGCCTGGTACTGTTTTGTCCTGTCTGCCCCCGTTCCTGTGAAGGACGCTGTCTCAAAATAGTTCTGACTCTGAAGGTACTCGATATACAGCGCCGGATCCTGCGGCAGTTCAGGCACTGTTATCCCAGGGATCAGCTCTCTCACCAGATTGCGTTCAAACGGGTTGTCGTCCAGGAAGATGATCGAGTCCATTCCTATGTTAAGGCTTTTCTGTATCATTTTTATGTTAGAAGCCTTATCGTCCCAGTTTGCGACAAACAAGGATATATCCTCAAGCCTTAAGGTCATTTCCTCATGCTTTTCAAACGGCTCCTTGGCAGTCTCCTCGTTGTTCTTGCTGCATACCGCCAGAATGATGCCGCATTCCTTTAATTGTTTCAGCCATCTTTGGAGATTGGTGAACGCATGTCCCTGCCCGAGTTCACCGATCTGTATGCCGCCCAGACCATCGTCACCGATCACTCCACCCCACAGGGTGTTATCCAGATCGCAGACAACGCATTTCCTGACCCTGCCGTCAAGCGCCAGGAGCACATCCGTCACAGCTTTCGCGATATAGGGCAGGGCATTGATCGACATTGTCATCTTGGCGTTGTAGTAGAGCGGCGCATCATAAAACCGATTCTGTCCCAGCTCGATCTGGACAGACAGTAAGTCTACCGGACAGACCGCACCCTGGCTCGCCATGGCTTCATCCAGCAGATAATTCAGCTTTCTTATCTGGTATGTAAACGTGGACGATACCTTGCACGAGTAGTTCCCGAGCGCCTTGTCATTTATCTCGGAGAAGTTCAACTGTATTATTTTTGCATTGCAGTTTGCGGTTATCAGATGCCAGTACCGCTCAACTCTATCCAAATATATTTCTGCGAATCGCTCCCGCACGGCAATGTCGGCGTCAAGAAACTCTTCATAAAGCCTGTCTGTCGCCAGCCAGATGACAATACTGTCAGGTCCGAACGCATAAACCTCGGAATCGTGATCCAGAAGCTGGGCGTCGATCTGGTCATAATCCGCGTCATACACCAGCGCATTCAAACCTGACCGTCTCGCATATCCCTGTATCGCACTGGAAAAAAACTGTGTTGCGCAGTTGCCCAGCACAGCGACCTTTATTTGTTTTCCGTCAATGTCCAGGCGTGACGCTTTTTGCAACTCTCTGAATGTATACATCTCCTATCGATCCTCCTATCTGATGCAGGTAAATTCGGGCACATGCGTGTCAAAACTTACGGCGTCTATCACTTTCTCCGCCTGGTTGTCATACAGAACAAAATTCAGTCCCCTTCTATTTTGGGAATAGTCTTTGGCGCCGATCTTTATTTCTGACAGGTTGCCGTGCTCGAGCGTTCTGCTTGATAGGTAGAACTTCCTTTTGTTGATCTCGCCGTCATAAAACAAGGCTTCGTCGTCCCCATACATTTCAACAACTTTTGCGCCGTGGATCACACCGATAAAACTGTGATACTGCTTGTCGAGCAGCATACCCCCCCCTCGTACCCAAGGTTTATCATCTTCTCGATGACATCCTGTGTCAGGGCATAACCTTGTATGTCTTTTACCGATACGAAAATGGTGTAGCGGTCTGACCTGTAGTTTGTTAGCAGATCCAGGTAATCGCTCAAAGACGTTGTACTTTTCAATGCCAGCTCTGTCTTATATCCCTGAAACGTCTCAAGATCCTCACGCATGAAATCATAGGAAGGATCTTCGCGGACATCTTCCAGTTCATAATTTTCTGTTATGTATCTGCCCAGATAGGCAGTCAGTTTTTCTGCGCCATGGGCATTCAGATGTAAGCCGCCATCCATGTCGTCCAGATCGCAGGTTATATCAATTCCAACTTCATCATAGCGATACATGAAATTCAGATAATTGATGTCATATTCGTCCGCAATATCCTGTATCTTATTCCAATATCCCTGCCATCTGATCCGATCTGCTGTGCCGCTGTAATTGATCGGCATCAGCGTCAGCAAAACTTCTGTGTTGTTCTCCTGGCATAACTCGATCGTTTCCCGCAAATACTTTTCAGGGATTTCCGGCAGTTCTTCCTTCTGTGTTGTTATTTCCCCCAGCGTTTCGATCGGTTTCCCCCCATACCATACCTTCGCGCCATAAGTTCCCAGCCTGCCTGCCGGAGCTTTTTCAAAATCCTTTTGAGATAAGGACTCCCATCTTGTATGATACGTCCCCATCTCAAAAAAGAAATCCATTTGCTTTTCCCTTGGTATGATATCGAATATCAATTCCGCTTTTTCCGGAAACCGCATTGCATCCGTAACGAAGTGCGTTATTCCGTCACTGCACATCGCATTGTTATCCCAACATGTCAGGACATCGATCACGACCAGTTTGGGATCCTGCTCTTTTAACGTTTCCTCGACCAAATAATACGTCATGGGCAGTCTTTGATTTCCGCTTCCCAGATTATAAGCGGAAATTCCATACTCATCGTATAACTGCAAAGGATAGACATCATTCATCATGACGGAGGACCCCAGTAAGATAACGTCAAAAGTACCCCTCTCGAAATCTCTGTATTCTTTTGATACGGCTTCTGTCGATTTGTCTTTGAAGACCGGAAGTATTCCGTTATATAACAGTGTCATGCAAACAATAAAACCCGCCAAATGAAACATTTTCCTGGCGTTGTGAACTGATGTTTTGTCCATCTGATCGTTTCCTTTCATTTTGAACCGTTCCCTACCTGCTGCAGGTAAATTCGGGCACATGCGTATCAAAGCTTACAGCGTCTATCACTTCCTCTGCCTGGTTATCATATAGCACAAAATTCAGTCCTCTTTTATTTACAGAGTAGTCCTTCGCGCCGATCTTTATTTCTGACAGATTGCCCTGTTCCAATGTTCTGCTTGATAGGAAGACCTTTCTCCTGTTGATCTCGCCGTCATAAAACAAAGCTTCGTCGCCGCCATACATTTCAACAACTTTTGCGCCGTGGATCATACCGATAAAACTATGATACTGCTTGTCGAGCAGTATACCCCCACCCTCGTACCCAAGGTTGATCATCTTCTCGATGATATCCTGTGTCAGGGCATAACCTTGTATGTCTTTTACCGATACAAAGATGGTGTAGCGACTTGATCTGTAGTTTTTTAACAGATCCAGGTAATCACCCAGATCCTTTGTGCTCATCAATTCCAGCTCTGTTTTATACTCCTGATACCTTTCAAAGTCTTCGCGCATGAAATCATAGGAAGGATTTTCGCGGACATCCTCCAATGTATAGTTCTCTTTCAGATACTCTCCTAAATATCTGGTAATCGTCTCAGCGCTGTAGGCATTTAAGTGGGTGCCGCCATCTGTGCTGTCTGCCGGATCGAACTGCAGCTCATCATAACAGTGCATGAAATTCAGATAATTTATGCCGTATTCGTCTGCGATGTCCTGTACGCCATTCCAGTATTTCTGCCATTCGGCACGATCGATCCCTCCGTTCTCCACAACTTTGTTATAATCCATCGGCATCAGTGTCAGCAACACCTCTACGCCGTTTTCCTGGCACATCTCGATCGTTTTTCTCAAATACTTGTCGGCATTTTCGGGCAGCGGAGCCCTGGTTTCGATCACCGGTCCAAAACTGTCAAAAGGTATGCTGCCATACCATGCCTTGGCGCCATAAGTCCCTCTTCTATTGGGATTTCCATAAAAATCAGCTTTGGAGAGGTTCTCCCATCTTGTATGATAAGTACCGAACTCAAAGAGAAAGTCGGCTTGTTTTTGCTGTGGTACCACATCTGTGACGCACGCCAGCTTCTCAGGAAAACTCAGCGCATCAGTCACCAGATGCGTATGCCCGTCGAAACTCGTAGTCTGCTCATATCCTGCATAATAAACATCTATCACCACAAGCTGTGGATGTTGTTCACGCAGCGCTTCCTTCACCAAATAGTATGTCAGGGGGATCCTCTGCGCCGCCGTGGTCAGGCTGTAAGACGAAATACCAAACTCATCATACAACTGCAGCGGATGGATCCCGTACATGATGGTCGAGGAGCCTGCCAGGATCACATCAAACGTGTCCTTTCCAAAACGATCGTATTCGTTTGATACGCCCTGCTGCATTAAATTGCTCTCAAAAACCGGAAATATCACCTGACAGATCAGGAGCACGCAGACTATAAAACCCGCAAACCTCATCATTTTTCTTTTGTTATCTGACAAACCACGCATCGAAACGATCACCCTCTTAAAAATTCCCATAAATAAATGATTCCGCATCATATCCCGTTCCGTAATATCCAAATATCAGAACCGAAAAAAGGAGCGTTCCCCAGACGATCCATCTGAACACTAAATTTTGTTTCGCGATCTCTTTTCTCAGGTCGTACTTCTCGCCCAACAGATCAACGATGAACAGAACAACCAGGCAGCTAAGCAACAAACGCACATTTTTGGCGCTCAACCCCAGTTCATATAGCGAGTCATCCAGCAGAATCCACGGATTCCAGTGCGTTATCCCGTATTTTAATGCCCGCAGCGTTTCTTTTATGTTCTTGAGCCTGAAAAACATATTCGCTATGGATAACAGTACAAAAACACGCACTGACTGAAATATCCGCCAGCTGATCGTGTTGACCTGGATGTGCAGTTTCTGTATAAGCCATTTGAACAGTGGTTCATACAGCTTGCCCAGCAATATGCACGAATAGCAGAACAACCCTTCGCCTATGACATATTTCCAATGTCCCCCATGCCATAACCCAAACAAAAGCCATACGATCAACATAGCCAGATAGGAAGGGATCTTTTTATTTATTTTTCGTGCCATCTTTCTCCACAGCCCTGTCCTGGACACAGGATACATAATGTAGTCCCTGAGCCAGCCCCCCAACGTTATATGCCATCTCTGAAAAAATTCCTGGACTGATCTTGAGAAAAACGGTCTCCTGAAATTTTCGGGCAAAATGATCCCATAACACTCGGAAGCGCCGATCACAATATCCATGCATCCGGAAAAATCCGTGTATAGCTGCAACAGAAAAAACGCTGCCGCTATCCATATGTACAATCCATTGTACAAAACAACATCTTCGTAAATGGTGTCCACTATGATCCCCAGTCTTGCCGATATGACAATTTTTTTGAACACGCCCCACAAAATACGCTGCATACCGTAAAGCAGGTTGTCCGCATCAAAACAATGTCCCTCAAACAACTGTCTGCTCATTTCCTCATGCTTGGCAATCGGTCCTGATGTGAGCTGCGGATAAAAGCCGACAAACAGTGCTGTCTTAAAAACACTTTTGTCAGGCGCTGTTATTCCTCCATACACGTCAACGAGATAAGCGATCACCTGCAGTGTATAGAAACTGATCCCCAGCGGCGCGAGCAGGGAGACATTTGGGATTGGCTGTGTTATCCCAAACCTGTACAGGATCACATTGATATTGTTGACGGCAAAATTGCTGTATTTCAGTGCTGCCAGCATACCCGCATTAACCAGGATCCCTGCGATCAGATATCGCTTTGACTTTCGGCGCTGATCCGCACATCTATAGATCCCGTGCGCGCAGAAATGTGTTGACAGAATGCTGACAAGCAAATAAATGCTGGTGTATGGCGTTGACGATAACACAAAAAACACAATGCTGTATACCAGTAACGCGATCCATTGAAAACGCCTGGGCACGATATAATAAATGAGTATGGAAATACTCAGTAATGACATAAATAAAAATGACGTAATGACCATAATAAACATTCCTCCCCGCCCGGACCGGCTCCGAGATCCAAGTGCTGCCTACCCGGTCAATCAATGGTCTCGCTTTTCACACACTCGTACATATCATTCAAAACAGCTGCCGTCTCCCTTACGTATTTTCCTACCGCAGTTTCCTCCGACATCTGCACACCGTACACGCCCGACTTGTAAATCTCATACAGCGCCTCGATCTCCCCGATCGTCGGGATGGGTCTAAGCTCCATATTTTTGAGCACCTGTGTGGCAAGAAATACTTTTACATCGTGATACTGTGCTTTGCCAACGATATATTTCTGGTATCTGGGGATGTTCATGATCCCTATGTCCGTGGACAGATCGCCCCTGTCTACCAGTATATACTCGACAAGCGGCAGGATATTGTCAATGTCATTTACCGCATCTTTGGTTTCTATTTTGGAGATCACTTTGATGCCGTCCGCCAGAAGCGCTTTCGCCTCCCTGACATTTTCTGCAGAGCGCACAAAGGAAAGCCCCACATATTCCAGATGAAATTTATTGGCGATCCTGATAAGCTCCATATCCTTATCAAACAGAAACGGAATATCCTGATGCATGTCCCTTATATGTACCCCTTTTCCGTTGATAAGCACTCCGTCTGATCTGGAAAAAAACGTTATGCTGTCAGCATCTGCCCTCACTACCTCGAACTCATAAATACTGTCATTTGCCCACGCTGTCATGCCCGGCTTTAAGTGGCGGTAAAAATCCGAATAATTAAAACACCTGCTCGGAATACTGAATTCTTTCCCTTTCACAAGCGTTATGCCGTTATCGGGCACATCTTTTGTACGCACCTTATTGCCCGGGAGATCCATCAGTATTTCCGCGTCAGGCACCTGTGAGCGTATCTCGGCAATATGCTCCTCTATCTGCCCGATCGAGCCATGTGCGCCGTTGATGCGGTATATATTCCTGCCGCTGTGGATCTCCCTCAACGGCACTTCATAAAGAAGTGACGGTCCCACCGTAAGTATGAATTTTTTCATCCGTTCTCCCCCTTTAGATCCTCAAAGATCGTCTCGTCTTTTTTCTGCTGTCCCCTCAGCCAGTCCCCCGCGATCAGTGACGAAAGCATTGTCGTCAGAATCAGTACTGTAAAAAACTCCGCATTGATGATGCCGTAATTGTATGCCACCGTCGCAAGCACGATCCCCGGACCTCCCCGCGCGTTCATGGTGATCCCAAAATTCCATATCACCTTCCGTCTAAGGTCTGTTGCAAAGCGCAGCAACAGGACAGTCCCTGCCCATTCCAGTGCAAAAGCGATCGCAAAGAATATCACAAAACGGATAAATGAAAAATTGTGGAGCAGATTGAGCTGTATGCCCACAAGCGCAAAATATATGGGAATGAAAAAGGCAAACGAAAAGTCCGTGATGCACTTTATCTTTTCTCCGGCATTTTGATCCTTATTAACAACGGCTCTGATCATATACCCGGTCAGAAACGCGGAATACATCATGTTGATTTTCAGCGTGCTCAATGCCGCTATCGCCAGAAAGAGGCTGATGAAACAAACCTGCATAAACGACGCATCCGCAATGTGTATATGTACTTTCTCAATCTTCCTGCCGGCAACATGCACGAGCAGAAACAGGGCGAGTGTCAGAAAGATCACGACAAACATATTCCCCACGACAAGTTCTTCCGACAACACAATATCGATCGCCGTATTCAACAGGATCCACAGGCACAGATCCTGGAGCGTGGAAGCTGTCAGCACGATATTGGCAAAGCGGGTATTTATGATCCCCATGTCAAAAAATATCTTTGATATGACAGGAATAGAAGTGATCGCAATGCCAATGATAAATACCAGCAAAAATGCTGCATAACTGTCCGCCGTTCCGATAAAGTGCGGCGAAAATCTTTTGACGAATGCCAGCCCCATCACCATTGGAATCACTGTAGATCCGACAAAAAGCGATAAAAATATCCTTGCATTCGCTTTCCTTAGATCCATCTTTGTATTATATCCTGACGAGAACATCAGAAAGGAAAGACCAAGCTGATAAAATATATTCAGTACCTTTCCTTCTTCATCATAGCTGTTAAATATCCCTTCTGCCAGACCGGGCGCCGCCGCCCCCAGAAAAGTACCGCCAAAGAGCATGCCGCCGATTATCTCTCCGACAACTTTCGGTGCCTGCAGTTTCTCAAACAGCTTCCCGACTACAAACGCGCCTGTCAGCAGACACGTCAGTGCTGTCAGCGTCATCATAATTTCGCTGTCTGTCAATATGGCAAGTTTCATGAAGTATTTCTCCCCCACTCACTCTATAAAAATCTGTCCGCAGCCGAGGATTTCATCAAAGATTTCCCTGCGCAGCATGATCTCATTCGGGATCGCACCCTCACTGATATACCTGCGGATGATCGTGCCGCTGATCTCAATGCGGTCTGTCGCATAGTGGCTGCAATTTTTTTCAGTTACCACCATGCCGCACTTTTTGCAGTAATACGGTTCATGCATCAGCAGCAGTTTTATCCCCAGATCATGTTCTGCCGCCAGTCTCCTCGCCAGGCTATGTGCATCATAGGCTCCGTAAAAACCACCTACCCCTGCATGATCCCTTCCTATAATAAAATGCGTGCATCCCAGATTTCGCCTTATCATTGCGTGAAATACGGCTTCCCTCGGTCCGGCATACCGCATCTGAGTTTTTAATCCTGCCATATACACAGAATTCTCAGGATAAAATTCCTTTATCATCCTCTCATATGCGGCAGTTACCGCTTCCTGCGTAAAGTCTCCCTTTTTCTTCCAGCCGATGATCGGATTGATGAACAAGCCATCACATACATCCATGGCAGTCCTTTGAAGGTGCTCGTGCGCCCTGTGTATGGGATTGCGCGTCTGAAATCCCGCTATGGTACTCCAGCCATTGTCGGCAAATATCTTTCTCGTGACAGACGGATCCAGGACATCTTTCAGGAGTGACCTGTCGACCAGCATCGTTTTTCCTCCAAGCCTGCGGGAATAGCGGTCCTTCTCCTTTTTTACGCCGGGATGCCTCATGTCAAGCGTGCAAAATACCCTTTCGATTTCCGCGTCGGTTATGTGGTAGCTGTCCTCCGCAGTCATATCCGCCACATGCCTTCCATGAAAATACAGATGGATCGTCTGCCCCTCCCTCACAGACATCTCTTCCGGAATGTCAAGCGTGATCGGGATTGTGAAGACCTGCCCATCCGACAGTGTATACTTGTCAACAACACTCCTGTGATCCGCATGGTTCATAAACCCCTGCAGCGGGTACAGAAGCCCTGTCTCTATATTGATAATGTCCTGCAGTGTCTCCTCATCGATCTCTAACCTATCAGTCATCATACTCTTCTCCATATTTTCCCGCCACGTATCTTTTGATCATTTCAAACGATGCTTCCTCTGTCATGCTGTCCACTGCGATGCGCAGGTCGCAGCTTACCGGTTCGTCAAAACGCTGACCGAGCCCCACAATGTCCGTCTTCCCAACATGTTCTCTGTACATTCCTTTGACATCGTTCTTCATGCTGACATGAATGTCCTTGTCCAGATAGATCTCGTTGTACCCCTCTATTCTGCGCCGTGCCAGTTCCCTTAAATGCTGAAAAGGAGAGATGTTGCAGATAATGCCGATGACACCGTTCCTGTCCAGCAGATATGCGCCCAGGATAATGCGCTTGATGTTCGCCTCCCTGTCCGCATCCGTGTAGCCGAGATCGTTCTCGAACAGCTCTCTGACTTCATCGCCATCCAGCAGATATGTCCTGAGTCCCTTGCCTCTGTAAAAATCCTCCAGCTTTCTCCCGAGCGTGGTCTTGCCTGCCCCGGAGATGCCGATCAGCCATATTATCATAGCTTTCCCTCCTGCCATCCTCAAAAATATCTATTTGTCAGTTTGCCGGAACACTGTATTTCTCAAAATATTTTTCCGCGATAAAATCTTTGATGCGCTGCCCATTCCGACCGTCGAAATCCCCTATATACCTCGCGAAGGCCTCCTCGCGCATCTCCTTTTTCACGTCCTTCCCCTCCCTGACCATATCCAGAAAATCCATGCATGCCTCCGTGCTCTGTGCCATATATAACCGGGAGGCCAGATCAGGATGGTAGAGCTCGCACGCCTGCCCGTCAAACCTGCGAAGAATGCACATCGGCTTTCTGATCGTGAGCGCCGACACCAGAATACCGCAGTTCCCATCCAGCAGCACGGCATCCGCCAGGCTGTAGGCAAGTGAATAATCCGGGGATTCGTCCCATACCATATTCGCGGAGGATCTGAAATATTCCCTGAATGCCGCCATATCTTCTTTTGTCCAGACGTGATATTTCATCAGTTCCGCAAAATATACCGGGTGAGGGCGGAAGATCAGAGCGCATTCCTGATGTTCTTCAAAATAGTGAAAGATTTTTTTCGCGTACAGGTCAAACGTAACGTTTCCGCTATTGTAAACATGGTCTGTCGTCCACAGACAGATCCGTTTGCCTTTTAACTTTGACCACTGTGCGGGAAGCGTGCGCGGATCCTTCAGGGCATTGTATATGCCGTCAAACTTGGGATTCCCCATCTTGACGATCTTTTCGGTTTCGATGCCGCTGCCTACGATCTCCTCATACAGCAATCTGTCAAATATATAATAATCAATGTCAACTCCTGCCTGCAAAAATCGCTCAAAATGCTGCCGGGGATCCGCGCAGGTCTTGACTAACGAAAGGGGGATCACCACTGCCATTTTATGGTTTTTCATCCACGATCCCATCCGCTTGACCGGTGCGCTGATCAGGATATCCGCGTTCTCCAGATCGCTGTTTGAAAACGCAATGATCTCACAGCCGTCATTTTGAACCAGCGCTATCTTGTCCTCCGCCGTTCCATAATTCGGCGGCTCTATAATGACCACGCACACATGAAATCTCTTATCCAAACGAAACGCTTGCGCCAGGGATCTGTACGCGTTCCATAGATGCACTTCCCCCTCGAAAAAAATTCTCACCTCCACCTTATCGGGTAAGATATTTTTCAGCGCCAGCCTTTTTCTGATATGGATGTCCGCCAGCCTGGTGCACACAAAATCTTTTCTGTGCGTATCAAAACAGACGGCGTCCGCTATGGCATGATACTTTTTATCATATATGACGATGTTGATGCCTCTCTGGTTTACCGCATAATCTTTTCCGTCAATGATGATCTCCGCCGCATTTCCGTCATTCCACGGAGCACTCTTTATCTGTATCGCATGCCCGTCGATCTTTCCGCTGTACGCGACACTCTGGTCGGGTTCGCCCATCATCTCCACAGCCCTTTTCGTGCCGTTACGGATATAGAGATAACCTCTCCAGTGTTTGTTGCTCAAATCCTTTCTGATTCCCAGCTTTCTCCATTCAGCCGCCACTTCGTCGTTCAGCTCGCATCCCAGCGTGTCCTTTACAGCCAGGATGATAATACTGTTTTTCAGGCAGCTGACCTTTTCTATATATCGATGGATGTCCGTAATGCCTCTGATCTTTGCGTAACTATTTTCATCGCTCATTCCCCGTCAAACCTCCGCTCTCATCAATAGCCTAAATACTGTTTCCAAAAGTCCTCGCTCATCAGATCCGCGCTGCCGTCCCTAAACCGTTTCATGGCACGCGAAAACGAAACGATGGACACACATGTTATCCTGATCAGCCCTCCCAATGCCTTGAAGACATCCCTCCAGCTTTTTTCCGTAATAAAGGCTTTTTTGCTCTCCTCGTCATAGTGGAGCACGCGCTTCTGCCTGTAAAAATTGACCGGGCGGCAAAGTCCCATGGAGACCGCCTGGATCTCCTTTCCTTTAGACCTCTTTGCGGGCAGCAGATACCCGTTGATCGTGAGATATCTGAGCGCTTTTGTCAGCCCCCTGTCAGACTGCTTAAAGCTGTTCATGTATTTGGGCAGGCTGAACACCGCGTTTTCTATCTGTTCTACCGGAACCGCGGCATATCCTGATTGCAGGATCTCTTTGTGCAGGGCTTCGCCGTCCGTCGATCTGAGGAAGTCGACTCCCTTATAAAAATCGTTTACACCCCGAAACAGCAGATCGATGTTTTTATAACGGTAATAGATCATTTCCCTGGCTGTCGTGACATACAGCCTATGCAAAAATGAACTTAATTTATAATTCGGAAAGTGCAGGGCATTGTCATACAACAGGTTTCTGATAATGTAATAATGCAGATAGGAGGCATATTTGTTTTCAAACGGTTCATGCCATACACATATGCCATTCAGCAGGACTACATACAGCCTGTTGCGCAGCCCGTATTCCAGATCATCACCGCGTATGAACAATGGCAGCGGAAGGTTGCTGCGCGACACTACCTCCATAGGCATGCAGCAGTACCACCACGCATTGTATTCCGTGTATTCCTCTATCTCGTTCAGCAAACAGTTTTCCCCGAGGCTGAGATCGATGCCCGCCTTGTTCGACACGAGCCGCCCCGCATTCCATGATGCCCCCGCTTCCACCTGTATACTCTGCCTGTCCATGCGCAGCATCGCACCGCCGATGGACATGGCAGCGTATTCTTCCCTGCGGCACCGCAGCAGCATATATGTCCTAAACAGCGCCTCCGGCGTCACGACGACATCATCGTCCATCATCAGCACATGGGTGGCGTTGAAGCTGTCCCTGTCGTTCATTATCTCGATCAGACCTCTCGTAAAGCCCCCTGCACCGCCGACGTTCCTGTTGCCGGTGATCTTTATATCGTCAGAACCGTCCCCTGTCTCCTGCGGGAGCGTGTTGCCGTTATCAGATATGTAAACTTTTAAATGCCCATGCATGACATGGTCTTCGTTGCCTATAATGCTCTTTCGCAGGATGTCAATGTTCCGCCTGACGTACGCCTCTCTTCTATATGTACAGATGTTTACCGCGATGTCCACAGGGCGGAGGCTTTGTTCGTCGGTCTCCGCGTCATAACTTCCCCCATAGTACACGGGATCTCCCCCGCAGGCTCGCAGCTCAAATGCCAGCATACCCTTGTATTCATGCAGGCGGTACGGCAGCACAAACTCTTTTTTCTCCGGGGACGCCAATGTCTGCCTGTCTATGACAGACTTGCTTGCCGTGCCGCTTACAAAGCGCGTGTTCACCAGCGTGACCTCAAAGCTCCCGCTTATGGCAAGGCGAAGACGGATGCTGCCGACCGACGTGTATTTTTTCCATTTTTCCGCTGACAGGCTATTGAAGTATGTGTCAAAGCAGCACCTTGCACCATGCTCAAACCGGAGCGCACTGCCCCCGTGCGCGTAATTTACGCTGCGCACGCCATCTTTTTCCCTGAGAAAATAAAGTTCCTCCTCCGCGCATATCCCCGGCTCGGGCAGCAACAGATTCTGTATCTTCATGAAATTGTCTCCCTTGTGCAGATTTTTTGAACGTTTCAATAATCCTCACTCATTATAGATTGTTTTAGTTTTTTTAGCTATAATTTTAAGTTAATTTAGAGTTACGCATGATTTTATGCACTTTTTGTCATCTTCTATTCTGTGAAAAGTGCCGTTTCTCCGGGTCTTTCCACTATTATTAAATACGAATCCTGCGTCTCGATCGGGCAGGGGAACGCATCCCTGTTTGAGGACACCCCGGAATTTTACGCCACATACCAAATGCAAAATGTGAAAAATCACAGAATTTATACAGACAAGATCCGGCTGTCTGTGGTAGAATTAAATCATATCGAACTCGCTACCGAGGAGGATCGTCTGCACAAGATCGACCAGTGGGCGAAACTCTTTAAAATCAAAACATGGGAGGAGTTGAAGGCTATGGCTGCGACGGATCAATATATGGAATCTGCCGCTGACACGATGTATGAACTCAGCGCTGACCGCATGATCAGGGAACAGTGCCGCAGGCGTGCGGAGTACGAACTATATCAGAAATATCAGGCGGAGGAAAACGCCAGAAAAGATGCCGTCATTGCGGAACAGAGCGCTGTCATAGAAGACTTAAAACGCCAACTGGCTAAAGCCCAAAGAAAAGACTGAGAATCAAAGAAGGGAACCTATAATGAAGATACTGATCATCGAGGACGACAAGGCATTGAACAACGGAATCGCATTATCCCTGGGCAGCGACACGATCCTGCAGGCGTTTTGTCTGGCAGATGCCAGAACGCTGCTGGACAGCAGCGTCGATCTGATCATTCTCGACATCAACCTGCCCGACGGCAGCGGTCTCGACTTCTGCCGCGGGATCAGGCAGACGAGCAGACTGCCCATCATCTTCCTGACCGCCAACGATATGGAGATCGACATTGTGACAGGGCTTGAGACAGGGGCAGACGACTATATCACAAAGCCCTTTTCGCTCGCGGTTCTGCGCGCGCGGGTGAACGCAGTCCTGCGGCGCAGACAGCCCGGCAGCAACGTATTTTGCACTGACAGATATGAATTTGATTTCGACAACATGAAATTCCTCGTCGACAGCACCCCTGTCGAGCTCAGCAAGACAGAACAGCGGCTCCTGAAAATCTTTGTCCGGAATCCGGGACGCACGCTGCCGCGCGAGATGCTGCTCGACCGTGTCTGGACCGACAACGCGGAGTTTGTGGAGGAGAACGCGCTGTCCGTCGCCGTCAAGAGACTCCGGCAGAAGATAACCGATGTGCCGATCCGATCCGTCTACGGCATCGGTTACGTGTGGGAACAGCAGAAAGGAATCCCCGGATCATGAAGTACCTATATGGACTGATCATACTGATATTACTCGCCGTCATCGCCGCCCTGTATCGTTACACGGCAAAAACATTGTCAAAGCTTGACAGAATGCTTGACAGTGCGATCGATGGCACTTTTTCCGAGCGTACGTTTACCGAGCAGAGCCTGTCCAGGATCGAATCCAAAATGTACCGCTTTCTGTCGTCCGGGATCCTCTCCACACGGCAGATCAATACCGAGAAGGACAGCATCAAGACGCTGATCGCGGATATCTCCCATCAGACCAAGACGCCGGTAGCCAATATTTTATTGTACGTCCAGCTCCTAAAAGAGTCTCCCTGTCTCGACGACAGCGCGAGAAAGCTGGCGTCACAGCTCGAGGAGCAGACCGAGAAATTGAATTTCCTGACCGCATCGCTCATCAAGACTTCCCGTCTGGAAAACGGCATCATAAACGTCTCGCCAAAGGAAAACAGCATCCGAAAACTGATCCGATGTATCGACTGCAGCGACGCTGCCGACGCAAAAGGAATACGCTGTCAGATCGAACCTGTCCCTGAATGCACGGCAGTGTTTGACTTCAAATGGACGCTCGAAGCCATCTCAAACATTGTCGACAACGCGGTAAAATACACTGCCGCCGGCGGCACAGTCACCATCGGCGCGCGCGAGTACGAAATGTTTGTCTGCATCCATATCGCGGACACCGGCATCGGCATGTCCGAGGAGGAGACCGCAAAAATATTTGCGCGCTTCTACCGCTCTCCCGAAGTGCGCGACGAGCGCGGCGTGGGGATCGGGCTGTACCTGGCGCGGGAGATCGTGGCAAAGGAGGGCGGATATATCAAAGTGTCCTCCAGGAAAGGCGCCGGCTCTGTGTTCTCCGTATTCCTGCCCAAAATGTCAAATGTGTCAAAACTGTAAGAATGCAGAAAGAATTGAGACAGAATCATCTGTTATCATAGTGTATGTAAAGAGGATTTACATACACTATTTTTATGCACACGGGCACCCAGAGGAAGAATGTCAGCAGAAGCTGACGGGTGCCCGGCGCGCGAGTAGTGGAGAAGGTCGTTCCCCTACTCGATGCACAGCCCCGTGCAGAGGAGATATGCCGCTATGCGGCGCACGGGGCGCGCGACGAGTAGTGGAGAAGGTCGTTCCCCTACTCGATTGCAATTGCACACGGGCACCCAGAGGAAGAATGTCAGCAAAAGCTATTTTATAGTTCTATAGATAGAGGAGGTATCACTATGGACATACTAAAAACCACAAATCTAAGAAAATACTACGGCAGCGGCGACACGGTCGTCAAGGCGCTCGACGGCGTCAACCTGTCGGTGGCAGACGGCGAATTTGCCGCGATCGTAGGCACCTCAGGCAGCGGGAAGTCGACGCTCCTGCACATGCTCGGCGGTCTTGACAGACCGACGGACGGCACCGTCGAGGTGGAGGGGCACAACATCTTTTCTCTAAAGGACGACTCGCTGACCATCTTCCGCCGGCGCAAGATCGGCTTTGTGTTTCAGAGCTACAACCTCGTTCCCGTGCTGAACGTCTACGAAAATATCGTCCTGCCGATCGAGCTCGACGGCACCAGGATCGACACCCCCCACATCGAAAGCATCATGGAGACGCTCGGTCTCACCGGGAAAGTCAACAGCCTGCCAAACCAGCTCTCGGGCGGACAGCAGCAGCGTGTCGCGATCGCCCGCGCACTTGCGTCGAAACCCGCCATCATTTTAGCCGATGAGCCGACGGGAAACCTCGACAGCAAAACAAGCCTCGACGTCATGGGGCTTTTGAAGGTGACATGCGAACGATTTTCACAGACGATGGTCATGATCACGCACAATGAGGAGATCGCACAGATGGCAGACCGGATCATAAGGATCGAGGACGGGAAAATCGTTGGCGGCAATAATGATTAATCTTGATTTGAGTGCCCGCTGAGCCGGGCGAATAGGAGTTTGTATGAAAATATATGAAGTAAACAACAAAAAGGCGATCCGCCGTCTCTCCAGCCGCAGTTTCAATGCCAACGCATCGAGGAATCTCATCGCAGTGATCGCGATCGCCCTCACCGCGATCCTGTTCACTGCCCTGTTCACAGTCGGCAGCGGACTGGTGGAAAACATACAGCAGCAGACGATGCGCCAGGCGGGCGGCGACGGAATGGCATATTTGAAATATATAACGGACGAACAGTTTGAGGCAGTCAAAGACCATCCGTTGATCGACAGGATCTCATACAACAGAATGATGTGCGACAGTGTGGAGAACGACGCACTGTTAAAACGCCACGCCGAGATCTATTACATGAACGATGTCGGCATGGAGCTTGGCTTCTGTGTTCCGACACACGGGCGAAAACCCGAAAAGGAGAACGAGATCATCATGGACACCATGGCGATGAAAATGCTCGGACTTCCCGAGGAGATCGGCGCGCCTGTAACCTTTCGGCTAAAACTTCATGACGGCAGGATCGCGGAGCGGGAATTTGTGCTGTCGGGCTGGTGGGAAGCCGATCCGACTTTCAACATGGCATCGATCATGGTCGTCTCCAAGGCGTACATGGACGCACATATCGATGAGCTCTACAACAGTTATCGGGAAAATTATGAAATGACAGGCGTCACGAACAGCTATATCATGTTCCACAACTCATTCGGGCTGGAGAAAAAAGTAGAGCGCGTGATCACGGAGAGCGGCTATTCCATGGACGAAAACGACCCGGATTACATTGATTCCAACGTCAGCTGGGCGTATCTTTCCAGCAATTTTGACTTCGATCTGCCGACCATGATGGGCGCGCTGGCGGCGGCTTCGCTGATCGTATTGACGGGCTATCTGATCATCTACAACATTTTTCAGATATCCGTCACCAGGGATATCCGGTTCTACGGTCTGCTCAAGACGATCGGGACAACCGGCAGACAGATCAAAAAGATCATCCGCAGGCAGGCTGCGATCCTGTCCTGCATCGGCATTCCGATCGGGCTTTTTCTCGGATTTTTTATCGGGACAGCGCTGGTCCCGCTGCTCATGAACAACACCAACTACACAGGTTCAACTTTCACCACAAGCGCAAACCCGCTCATCTTTGCGGGAAGCACAGTCTTTGCCCTGGTCACTGTGGCAGTCAGCACGGCAAGACCCGGCCGCATCGCCGCAGGCGTGTCGCCTGTTGAGGCTGTGCGCTACACCGACAGCACGACGATCAGGAAAAAAAGCCGCAGGTCGAGAAACGGTGCAAAGATCATCGGCATGGGGATGGCAAACCTGGGCAGGAACAAAAAACGTACCGCACTCGTGGTCGTGTCGATGTCGCTGTCCCTGGTGTTGTTCAATACCGTCTACACGCTCAGCATCGGTTTTGATATGAATAAATACCTGTCAACCTTTGTCGAGACGGATTTTCTCGTCTCTCACGCAAGCCTTATCAATCACACATACTGCGGCAGGGACGACGACACTGTGACCGACAGCATGATCGCTTCGATCGAACAGCAGGAGGGATTTCAAAGGGGCGGGCGCTTTTTTGCGGATATCAGGGACGCCGAATGTTTCAGGGTAAAACCGCATGAGAATGAAACATCCGCACGGGCTGACAACGAAGATGAAAATGGAAACTATTTCTGCGCAGTCTACGGGCTGGAAGACTTCCCGCTCAGCAATCTGCAGGTTCTCGAAGGTGAGATCGACTATGAAAAGTTAAAGACCGGCAAATATATCCTCGAGGGTGTCCAACTGGACGATAACCACCAGCCCGAGTGGCAGACATCCCACTACGAGATCGGGGATACCGTGACGCTCTGCAATTACAAGGGAAACGGTGAGAGCATATACGAAAATGAGTATACAGAATATCCCTGCGAAGTCATGGCAAAGGTCGCAGTCAGCACCTATACCAACTCCTGCCGCATGTTTTATCCGCACTCCTACTATCTGCCCGCCGAAGTCTATAAGACAATGACAGCAAATCCCGGCACAATGATGTACGTGTGCGATGTCGAGGACGGTTTTGAGGCATCGATGGAATCGTTCCTGCAAAACTATACCGAGAGCGTGGAACCGACGATGGCATACTCCTCCAGGAGTACCAGCGCAAAACAATTCGAGGGACTGCGCGGCACGGTGCTGCTGGTCGGCGGCATGCTGAGCCTCATCATCGGAATGATCGGCGTGCTGAATTTTGTCAACTCGATACTCACCAGTATCCTCACGCGCAGACGCGAATTTGCCATGCTCCAGTCCGTCGGCATGACGACCAGGCAGCTGCGGAAAATGCTGGTCATCGAGGGACTGCTCTACACCGCATCGGCAGGGCTGATGTCCATCGTGTTGGGGGCAGCCGCATCGGCGCTGTTCGCCGGCACGATCGCCAGGAGCATATGGTTCTTCACGTACCGTTTCACGCTGCTGCCGCTCGCTCTCACGATCCCGGTACTGCTCCTGGTCGGAATACTGCTTCCGCTGCCAGTCCTGAACGCTGTCGAAAAGCAGAGCATTGTAGAGAGACTGCGGGAGACAGTCTCATGATAACCATCAGGATCGCAGGCGGCAGAGACTGTCACTGCGCGTCGGCAACATAGTACTGCGCCTGCGCGTTCCAGAGCTCGCTGTACTTGCCGCCCGCCTGCGCCAGCAGCGTCCCGTGATCCCCCTGCTGCACCATGCTGCCCTCATGAAAGACAATGATCTCATCGCAGAAGCGGCAGGAGGAAAGGCGGTGGCTGATATAGATCGCCGTCCTGTCCTCCACGATCTCATTCAGACGCGTGTAGAGCTCATACTCCGCCATCGGGTCGAGCGCGGCGGTCGGCTCGTCCAGAATCAAAAATGCCGCATCGCGGTACATGGCGCGCGCGATCGCAAGCTTCTGCTCCTCTCCGCCGGAGATCTCCACACCGTCCTCCGACAGATTCTTGTACAATATCGTGTCGAGTCCCTGCCGCATCGTCTCCACGCGCTCCCAGAAGCCGGCCTTGCGGCAGCAGCTCTCCGCCCGATCCCTGTCGTACGTCTCACTGGCAGCGATATTCTGCCCCACGGAGTAGGCGAGCAGCTCAAAATCCTGAAATACCACGGAGAACACCTCCATATATTCCTTGTAATCATATTTTCGGATATCGATCCCGTTCAGCAGGATCTCTCCTTCCGTCGGATCGTACAGACGGCAGAGCAGTTTGATGAAAGTCGTCTTGCCGGAACCGTTCTGCCCGACCAGCGCGAGGCGTTCACCGACCCTGAATTTCAGGGACACATTTCTCAACGCATACACCTCGCTGCCCGGATAGCGGAAACTCACATCGTGAAACTCCACCTCGTAATTTTTGTCTGAGCGCTTCTCCACCGTGAGCGAACCCTGATACATCCTGTTTGGAATATCCAGAAACAGAAATTCCCGTCTCAGATAACAGGCGTTGATGCCGGCATCTCCTGCCAGCTCCAAAAGCTTCGCCATCCCGCCCGACATCGCAGTGACCGCTCCGATATACTGTGTGACGGAGCCGATGCCAAAGGCACCTCCCCACGCTTTCAGGCAGACAAAGAGATAGATGCACCCGCCAAAGATCCTCGATACCGCTGCTGACGCCGCGATCGCGATCCCCATCCGCCCTCTCGAAAACCGGGCGATCTTCGAGTGTACCCCGAAATCATTCTGGATCGTACTCAGCTGGTCAAAAAAGCGCTCCTGACCGTACAACCGCACATCGAGCGCACGCTTATCCTCACTCATCAGAGCGCCAAAAAAATTAAAAAATCGGTTGCCCTGCTTGAGCTCCTCGTCGCATTGGAGCACACACTTCCTGCCGATCGTTTCCAGCCACGGCGAGACCAGTGTCACACCGCAGAGGAGCAGCGCGAGCAGCCCGATAAACCCAGGGTGGTTGAGCATGACAAGCCAGCCCGCGTCTGCCCGGACCGGGAGACGGAACAAGGAGACGGAAAGGGTGATCCCGCCCAGCAGCTGAAACAGCGCTTCCAGAAACTGCTGATATTGTGTGTACACCCTCCGCACACCATAATTCCTCCACTTTGATGTCTGCTGCACCTCGCGCAGCAGCTCCTGCGTATCGGAGGACTCCGCGTCGCAAAAATCCATGGACAGCAGTTTGTCAAACTGTCTCTTGCGATCATAGAAATAAATGCAGGTTAACGCATTCTTCCAGCGAAATGCCACTGCCCTGAGCAGCAGCACAACAGCCTCCGCCGCGAGCAGTATCACAATCTTCTGTACCAGCATCTCCTTCTGCCGCGCCCCCGCCAGCTCATTTAGGAACTGTGCCGAAAAATACAACATTATATATGGAAACACGGCATTGAGCAGGCAGTGCAGTGCCGTTGACGCAAGCAGCGCCGGGCACTCCCTGTACCACAACAGAAACGCCCGCCTGCTCAGCCAGAACTTTTCTTTCCAGGTCATTTTTTCAATTTCTTCGTTCATATCAATCCTATCCTCCCTGCGTTCCTGCAAAGTCCGATCAGCACTTTAACAGGGCTTTGTCTCCTGATAATATCTGCTCTGCATCTCGAAAAGTTCCATGTAGCGCTTTCCGTTTGCAAGCAGTTCCTCGTGCGTGCCCTCCTCCGCGATCCGCCCGTCCTCGATCAGCAGGATCCTGTCGCAGAAGCGGGTGGACGCAAGCCTGTGGGAGATAAAGATCGCGCTCTTCCCCTCCGTCAGCTCATTGTACTTCTGGTAAATGTCACTCTCCGCGATCGGATCGAGCGCGGCAGTCGGCTCATCGAGCACCACGATCGGACTGTCTTTGTACAGCAGCCTCGCGATCATCAGCCGCTGCAGCTCTCCCCCGGAAAGCTCCACAGCCTCCGGGAAGACATATCTGTCCAGCTTCGTACCATACTTCCCGGGAAGGGACTCGATCTTCTTTTTCAACCCCGCCTTTTCCACGCAGTCAATAACCTTTTCCATGTCGATCTTTCGCGCATCCTGCGCTACATTGACCGCAATGGTCGACGCGATCACGGAGAACTCCTGGAACACACCGGAGATCAGCCGGTAGTAATCCCTGCGGTTATACACCTTGATGTTGACACCATTCAGCAGCACCTCGCCCTCGTCCGGATCATAAAAACCGCAGATCAGCTTGACCAGTGTTGTCTTGCCCGCCCCGTTCAACCCCACCACCGCAAGCTTCTCGCCCGGACAGATCGTGAGATCCAGGTGGGAGAACACCTCCTTTGACGGCTCCGTCCCAGAGCCGCTGTACCGGAAGCTCACATCCCGCAGCTCGATCGTGTACGCCTTTCCCGGCTCCTGGCGGAGCGGTATGCCTTCCTCCATGCAGAATAGTTCCCCGTAATCCAGAAATTCCCGGACAGCTTCCAGTTCCAGCCCCTGTCTGTGGAGCGTGGACACATTTTCCATGATCCCGCTGATCCATGTGGTAAATCCGCTGACCGCCGCAAAATACAGCAGAAATTGCGCGGCACCTATCTTACCGCCCAGCACCATGTAAAGCAGATAAAAATATGCGATGCCATTGCGCAGAATCCCCAGTATGAGATCCGTCAGATCTGCCGCAAAATACCGCCGTTCCCTCCGCCCGCAGAAGTCCAGATACAGCCGCATGTATTTTTCATGCAGCCCGCAAAGCCACTCCCGCATCCCAAAGATGCGGATATCTTTCGCCAGATAACGGTTCTGCGCCTCATCCTGAACGTACATGACACACTTGCAGATCTCCTCCTCTTCCTCCCGGTGGCGATAATTCCACTCGTTCGCGCCATAATTGACCAGATACCCCAGGACTGCAGTTGTCACTGTCACAAGGATCACAACCGGATCCACACGCTTGAGCAGGTACAGATAGATCGCAAACCCCAGTATGTTCTGCACAAACCCTGTAAAAGTCGTCCAGATCGCCTCCGATGCCTTATTGTTATCATTGAGTGCGTCGTGCGCCTTGGCAAGCAGATTGATAAACTCCTGCCTCTCCCGCAGCGGGTAGGAGCTTGTGCTCATCTTGTACCGGACCTGGGTCACGATATGATCCCGCAATTCGATCCGCCCAAATCGCATATTCTGCCTTACATACGCCTGCACTGCGCTGGCTGTCGTGATACTCACCGTAAAAAACAGGATCGTGTACAGCAGCCCGGACAGCGTGCCGTGCGTCTCAAGTTCTTTTAAGATCGACGGCGCCACATACAACTCGATCACGGATACCGCCACTGCGATCAGTCCGTCCAGCACGGCAAACCAGATGACACTCGGCAGGTTCTCCTTCGCTTCCCGCAGCATGAAAAGCGCATTTCCCAGCACACCGTATTTTTTCCTTTTTTCTTCTTTTTTGGTTTTTCTGAACATTGTCTCCTCCATGTGTTCTCAATGTGTTCTCAAAACTTTCAATTTCATTTTATATTCATTATTGATCAGTCAGTCACATCATAACACAAAAAATCCCCGCGAGTGCAATCCGGGGACGAATTGCACATCCGGGGGGACGAAAAATATATTATTGCGGCAGCAGGATCTCCGTGGTGAAAGCGCCATCCTCGCTGTTCCTGCGGATATAGCCCTGATAGCGCTCGATGATCGTGTCGATCCGCACCAGGCCGTACCCGTGCCCATGCCCTTTCGTGGACAGAAAACGCCCGTTTTCCTTGTGCTGCTTTTTCACGGCAGTCCTGTTGGTGAAGGACATGTAGAGCTGCGTGTTTTTCATATCCATATAGACGCGTATCATCCGCTCCTCCTTCGGCAGTGCCATGCTCGCCTCGATCGCATTGTCAAAAAGGTTCCCGATGATGATGCACAGATCGATCTCCGCCGTCGTGAGCGCCACCGCCACATGCGCGTCCGCCGTCACGGCGATCTCCTTCGACTTTGCCAGCGAGATCTTGCTGTTCACGATGATGTCCGTCATCTTATTTCCTGTCTTTAACGCCACGTCCACCGTGTTCAGATCGGTGTCAAGCGCGTCCAGATAGCGCCTGATATCATCGAGTGCCCCCATGTCAGCGTAGCTTTTGAGCACCTGTATGTGGTTGCGGTAATCGTGCCGCCACCCGCGCATCTGGCGGTACATATTCTCCACCTCGGCGTAGTGCGTCGTCAGCAGTTCGCTCTGGTACGCCGCGATGCGTTTGTCGATCATTTTGTCCAGTAAAAACATTGCCGCCCCTCTAAAAATCTATTCAGAAACAATCCGTTACAGAAACAATCCGTTACAGAAACAATCTATTACAGAAACGCCGTGTAAACGCTCGTCTGCGGAAAACACATCGCGCCGCCCGCCCCCCGTCAAAAATACCGTATCATCGCGCGGTTGATGTCCTCATATGCCCTTCTCGGGAGCGGGATCTGCGCCCCGTCCTTCAGGACGATCTGCGATCTTGTGATCTTTTTCACAAACTGCAGATTCACGATATAGGACCGCCCCGTGCGGAAAAAGCGCCCGTCCAGCCCCCGCTCCAGCTCGCCGAGCGTCCTCTTGACAGTGTAGTCCTCATCGCCGTGGATCGTCACGTAATTTCGCTGTACTTCCAGATAGCGGATCTCGCTGACCGGAATGCGCGCGGTGCCCTCCGGCATCTGCAGGCACAGTTCCCGCCCTCTGTCCCTCACGCGCTGCGCCGCCCGGTCGAGCACGCCAAAAAGCCGCTCCTGCGTCACCGGTTTCAGCAGGTAGTGCAGTGCCTCCACGTCATATCCCTTCTCGATATAATCCATATATCCCGTGACAAATACGATCTGCACCGCGCGGTCATGCTCCCGCTCCCGGATCCGCAGCGCCAGTTCGATGCCGTTCATATGGCCTGGCGTACCAGACTGGCTCGTGCCGTTCCGATCGACTGACTCATCTGACTGGCTCGTACCATTCCTGGCGGCTGACTCATCAGACTCCCGCATGCCGTCTGCATGGTCTGGCGCACCAGCTCTCGCAGCGTGCATCTCAATATCGAGAAACAGCATGTCAAACGTCCTGTCCTCCTCATACCGGAACAAAAAAGCCTCCGCGGAGGGAAACAGCTCCACCTGCACCATGACCGCGCGCTCCTGCGCCCACTTTTTTATGAAATGCTCCACATAAGAAGCATCCGCCTGCTCGTCATCGCAGACTGCTATCCTGTACATCGCACCGGCTCCCTCCCCTGTCGGATCTCGTCCTGCTCCGCTTTTCTGCCTTCAAGAAACGCGCTTTGAGCAATAAAATCATCCATACCATTATACCCAACAATATATGCGGGTGCAAGACAAAAAGAGGGCGAACGTATCTCTAAACCCCAGGCAGCTCCATGTCTTTTAGTGTGACCTTCTCCCCGTCGCAGTACACCGTGACAGGTCCGTTGTCGGGCAGATCCAGAAAGACATCGCCGGCGTCCTTCTTCTGGAAGCGCTGGATATCGACCTGCCATCCGTTTTCATCGTATTGGAGCCGATAGCCGTAGCTCCACGCAAAGCCCCTGTAGCACAGATACTGCCGCCCGTCCGCGTGATACACATACCATTCCCGGACCGCTCCGTCGTCCATCATCTGGGCTGACACTTCCTCGGGGAGTTCTTCCGCGGTCAGTCTGTACACATCATCCGGATCAAAATCCCCTTTGTCCATTTCATTTTTCCCTGCCTCGTGCTTCTCCTTCTTCGTTTCTTTTGCTTCCTCGTCAGGATCCAGCCCCGGCAGCTCCTCCGATCCCAACAATGCCGCCACTTCCTCCTCTGTGCCAAACAGCTCTGCCACTTCCTCCTGCGTCATGTACACCACGCTGATGATCTTGTTCCTGATGCTGCGGTTCACTTTCACATCCACCGTGCCAGCCGGGTTCACGTTGAGCGTCCTGATCACCTGCTCGCCCTCATACTGATCAAAAAATACGCGGACAGGCTGATCCTGATAGTAGAAATGTCCGCCTTCCCGGACAATGCCCCACTCCTGATACTGTTTTTTGTCTTCCTGCTCCGCATTCTGTTTCCATGCGGTCAGATCATCAAAATTCGTCAAAACAGACTGGAAACTGATGTCCATATCACCTTTCGCTGCCTTATCCCGCCAGCTTTTGAGCAAGTCCGCACTCATCTCATCTGTCAGAATCGCGAAATAGCTGATCCTGTCATCCGCGTACGCCCGCTCAGCATAGTTTTCGATCAGGGGGCTGTCGCTGTCCAGATTGCTCATCAATCCGGAAAAGAAATTGATCTCATCATCCGCGTAGCTTCTCTCAACATATTCGCCGATCAGCGGGCTGTCGTCTTCCAGACTGTCGACTGCCGTGAAAAAGAAACTGACCGCTTCGTCCGCATATAGTTTATCAAGCCACCTTTTCTGTGCGGACGTGTCCATCGCGGAAAACACCGCGCCGAACTGCGGCACCCTGTCCTCCTCATAATACTGCCCCGCGAGTTCCTCCGGGGAATTCGCATTTGCTTCGGAATATCGATCGCCGAACTGCCCGTTTTTAAGATCACTCTTTCCACCGTTCTGATCTGTGACCTGCTGATCAGCCGCTGCCGGACCTGCATCCTGATCCGTACCACTGTATTGCTGCCCGCCATCAGGTTCCAGCCCTGCCTGCGCGCTCCGCGCACTACCAGGTGTACCCACAGGCTCCACATAGGCACCCATGACCGTCGCCCCCATCATCATCGCAGCGGCAAGTACGACCGACACCGTCGTGACCAGCCTTGAACTTTTCCGAAACTTCATGATCGCACACAACCTCTCTTTCATCAATCCCACACTCTCATTGAGCGCGACAGATACCGGAACACCCTTGTCGCGCCCGCCTGCTGCCACCGCCCGGAACAGCGTGTCCCCATAGGCGCGCCGCCCCTCCTCGCCAAGCGGGCGGATCACCGCCTCATCGCAGGAGAACTCACAGGCGCGGTTGATCTCCCGGCTCATCAGCCAGACCAGCGGATTGAACCAGTGCAGGCAGACGGTGAGCTGCACCAGCCATTTGTAAAACATGTCTTTCCTTTTATAGTGCATCAGCTCATGCCGAACAGTATACGAAAAATCATCCGCCGATAGATCCGCCGTCGGCAGCACGATGCAGGGACGGAAGAATCCGATCAGCAGAGGCGATGGCACCTGGCTGTTCACATACAGTTCCACCGGGCGGCTCACGCCGACGCACTCACCGATCTGCGCCAGTCTGTCCAGCAGCGCAGGATCGGAGACTTCCCCATGCCCTATGCGGACATATTTGACAAAAAACTGGTAGAGCGTGATCCTCCGCAGCAGCAGAAACAGCGCGGCGCCAAACCACAGGATCCACAGCCCCTGCATCAGCCTCTCGCCCAGCCCGCCTGTCGAAATCCCCCTCGCAGATCCCCTGCTGCCGTTCTCCCCGGATCTCTGATACTGTACGGCAAGCGCCTCCCTCTGCGGGGAGACCTGTTCGGATCCATGCATCGTCCCGGGATCAGCCGCCTGTGCTGTCTGCTCCGGACGATCCATATTCGCGAAGGCTGTCCCGACAACACTCGTCTGGGGCGCAACCGGCAGGATCAGCCGGGCGATCACAACCAGCCAGATATAGTACTGCCACTGTCTGCTGAGCCTCTCCCGGAACAGGGGCCTGCACAACAGCAGGATCAGGATCAGCAGGGAACCTGACAGCGACAGCGAAAAGACAACTTTCATCACGACACTCACCTGCCATCACGCTCCTTCTCCCAGAATTTCCGCAACTCCTCATAGTCCTTTGCGGAGAGCATCTCCCGCTGGATCAGCGTCGCCACCAGCCCCTTCGCGTTTCCCTCGTAGAGTTTGTTGAGCAGCGTCTGCGTCTGCGCCGCCTGATAGTCGGACTCGGACACAATGGCAGTATATTCATTGCGCCGCCCGATCTTGCTGGTCTTCAACAGCCCTTTCTCCACCAGCCGGGACAGCAGCGTGATGATGGTATTCTTCTGCCATGCGCGCCCGGACTTCGCCAGCTCCTCCGTGATCTGCGCATAGAGCACACAGCCGCCGTTTGCCCACACGATCTTCATCAACTCCAGCTCGGAATCAGAAACCTGTTGTACCATGTTAATCCCCTCCTTCATGTTTCTATAGCACGTTATCGTCCGACTCCACTCGTTCACGGGCGTCCCGCGCAGACGCCATTATGACAACAAGTTGTAGTCCTATGAACAAGATAACATCTTGTAGTCCATTTGTCAACTCCAATCGGAAAATTTCAACAGGGTGCCTGCAGTCCCCTGTACCCCTATTTTCCAAAAACGGAAAGTATACTTGACATTTCTCCCGGCTGTGCAACGAAGCAGCCTTTGCTGCGAGTGATTAGAAGTTCTTCTCACACTATTTTCCAGTCATATTTTGATCATGTTTTAGAAGGGAGACAGCGATGAAGAATCGACTTGAAGAATTGCGGAAACAGCGGGGGATCAAGCAGGAGGATCTGGCAAACACACTGGAAGTATCGCGTCAGACCATCGGCTCCCTCGAGAACGGGCGGTACAACCCCTCGATCCAGCTGGCGTTCAAGATCGCCCGGTACTTTGATATGAGCATCGAGGAAATATTTATTTATGAGGAGGATTGATCGATGAAAAAAAGAGTATCTATTTTTATGACGATTGCAGGTTTTGTCATCCTGCTCGGCGGACTGCTGACCTACGGTCTGGGAATACATGAACTCGCCCCAGTACCGCGCCCCGATCTGATCGTGACGGGAACTTCCCTGATCGGAATTCTATTGATCATATCCGGAGCCTTCGACCTGCTGGCTGGCCGATCCAGGGAAATGGAGATCGAGGAAAAAGACATGTGATCTGATCCTGTCCCTGACCACATCACGGGGGCGCGCAGCTTTCCCTGCGCGCCCCTTTTGTTGTATTCAGTTTTATTTTTTGATCAATGTACTGTTGACCGGACTTGCAGGACATGTCAGTCCAAAAGCTTATCGTACGTCGTCTCGAGCGCATCGCGTATCGCCCTGAGCTGCTGGACCTGTATGTGCTGGATCCCTCTCTCGATCTTGACCAGGCATTCCCTCGTGATCGGGATCCCCTGCAGATTCATCATCCGCACAAGCTCGACCTGCCCGATCCCCCTCGACTTTCTGATCTTTCTGATATTATGCCCGATCAGTCCCGCTGCATCCTGCTTAATCTTCTGTTCCGTTCTATCACACCCTCTGAACTAAAATCGGTACAGCACCGCCTTCCTGATCCGACCAGTCTTCACTGCCCACGCCTGCGATACTGCACCCACCTATTTTTGTTTATTTTATGAAATAATCATACAATAATGGGACTGAAAATGGTCCATTTATAAAAATACATACCCCTCTGCAGGTGAAATATTCAGTATATTTACCGCGACTACAAAACCCTGAATCCGTGTTACGGATTTGTTATCTTTCCATGTTCCTTCTCAAATTCAGCGACATGCTTTTTCACAAGGATCTCCAATTCCTTGTTTGCAGAGCGCCCGTCATATTCCGCGACCGAACGGAGCTTCTTCAACAGTTCTTCCTCTGTCCGAAATGTAAATTTTACGATCTTATCTGCCATTTCATAAACCCCTTTGACGACTTTTTGATATCATTATACCTTTAAATTGACGGCAAAGTTTAAGTTGACGGCGTTATGACGTCATATTATAATTAGAATATACATAAAGCCATCGAAATATGAAAAAATAGAAAACAAATAGACAGAAATGACGATAATGGAAATAAAAAAATAACCATTGAAAATGTTGATTGGAATAGAGTTTCAATTCATTTGATAAAAATAAAGAAAAAGGGGAAAATCATGGATCAAAAAATTTATATTACAGACGCAGAACGCCAAAAATGCCGCAAAGTCGCCAACGCTTTTGCCGAGCTGGAAAATGAGGCTGTCGATCTTGTGGTGGCAGACACCGGAAGATTTGGCTTCGTGCGGCTCACGTACTTCAATGAGCTGTATGGCTTTGGGAAGTCGTCCTGCTACACAGACAGCAAGGAACTGTTCGACGCTTTGTGGAATGACTGGCTGAATGAACAGCTCTTCAAGATCGCGCTGAATGATCCGGCGCTGATGGATCTGGAGTACGAGGATATCTATCGATCGCTGACAGCAGAAAAACGCAGGGAGCTCATGGGCAAACGGTCCTTCTTCGCAGAAAAAGCGGGCATCACCGATGCCTGATCCGTCACAGCCTTTCCGCAGCCGCGGGCATCGCGCAAAAGGGCAGACGCATCAACATCAGCGTGAACAGAAAATGTTTTTCACTACTTTGATGACGGGTGAACAGTATCAACAATCTCACAAATGTGCAGGGGAATCGTCAAAAAAGGTAGCGTTCGAGGTGACATTGTGTTAAAATAAAAAGCACTATGAAATACCAGAAACAAAAAGGGGGGAATTTTATTTTGAAACGATATGTTATGACTGCATAGCACTGGCTATTGCAATGATATAAAAAGAGAATATGATTGTTATAGCCAATGCTTTTCCTAATAAAATACAAATTTAGGAGGCAGTTATGGGCTATATTCGAGCAGAAGAAATTCTGCCCAACGAGATAATCGAACTGATACAGCAGTACATCGACGGAACCAGCATATACATACCAAGAAAACCGCAGCACAGACAGGAGTGGGGCACCAGGACCGCCTACAAGCGCGAGCTGCAGAGCAGAAACCAGCTGATCTACCAGGACTATCTGTCCGGCAAAACAGTCCACAAGCTGGCGGAGGACTATTATCTCTCGGAAAAAAGTATACAGCGGATCATCCGGTCGGAAAAATGCACTTTGTAAACCAAAGTGCATTTTTGTCTGATACGTATGATAACCTGATTTTACCCGATCAGGCATCATTTTCCCTGGAACACAAACCCGTATTTGCGGATCCGCTCCGGCGCGATGCACTCCGCCACGCCTTGACCTGTTCCAGTCTCTCCCTGAAATCCGCTTCCCGCCCCTGGCTGGTGGGCTGATAGTACTCCCTGTCTGCCAGCGAATCGGGCAGGCACTGCATGTTCGTGAGCTTCTCCTGCGTGTCATGGGCATACTGGTAGCCTTTTCCGTACTCCAGCTCGCCCATCAGCTCCGTGACAGCGTTGCGGATCACAAGCGGAACTGGCTCGGCGAGCTGCTCTATGGCATCCGTCTTCGCGTGCTCATAGGCCATGTACAGCGCGTTGGACTTCGGCGCGAGCGACATGTAGACCACCGCCTGCGTCAGGTGCACGCTGCACTCCGGCATCCCGATAAAGTGACATGCCTGATACGCCGCCACAGCGATCTCGAGCGCCTGCGGGTCGGCGAGCCCGACGTCCTCGCTCGCAAAGCGCGTCACCCTGCGCGCGACATACAGCGGATCCTCCCCCGCTTCCAGCATGCGCGCAAGCCAGTACACCGCCGCATCCGGATCGGAATTCCGCATGGACTTGTGCAGCGCCGAGATCAGATTGTAGTGCTCCTCGCCCTTCTTGTCATACAGCAAAGATTTCCTGGAAGTGCACTGCTCCAGTGTCTCCTCCGTGACCGTGACTTCCCCGTTCTCATCGATCTCACCGTTCAGGACAACCATCTCGAGCGTCGACAACGCGCTGCGCGCATCACCGTTCGCAAAATTCGCGATCGCCATGATCATTTCATCCGGGATCCTGACCTGCTGCATCCCAAAACCCCTGTCGTCTAACAGGGCGCGGTGCAGCAATCCTGTCAGCTCCTCCGCAGTGAGCGCATGCAGCACAAACACCTTGCATCTTGACAAAAGCGCGCTGTTGATCTCAAACGACGGATTCTCCGTGGTGGCGCCGATCAGGATAATGCTTCCCTTCTCGACAAACGGCAGGAACGCATCCTGCTGCGCCTTGTTAAAACGGTGGATCTCATCCACAAAGACGATCGTCCGCTCGCCGAAACGGCGGTTTTGCTCCGCCTGCTCCATGACTGTGCGGATCTCCCTGATCCCGCTCGTCACCGCCGAGAAATCGATAAACGCGGATTTCGTTCTGCCCGCGATAATGCGCGCAAGCGTTGTCTTGCCCACGCCGGGCGGCCCCCAGAAGATCATGGACGACACCTGGTCGCTTTCTATCAAACGGCGCAGCACCTTTCCCTTTCCGAGCAAATGTGTCTGCCCCGCGTATTCCTCCAGATTCCGCGGGCGCAGCCGCGCCGCGAGCGGCTGCGGCATCTCCCTGTCAAACAGCGTCATCTGTTCCATGCTCGTCATCCTCCCCCTCCAGCATCTTCAGATAATTCCCCTTGTCGATATGCATCATCGATATCTGGTTCTGGTATCTGCGGAATCCGTACACGCAGTCGACATTCCGGATCAGCGACTGCAGCCGCTCGTCGGGCACACAGACGATCAGCTGCAGGTCCATCTTCCGCGCGTATTTCAGACAGACCGCACTGCGCTCCTGATCCATCTTGGAAAACGCCTCGTCGAGAAGTACCAATTTGATCCTGGAATCCCGGTTGCCCTGCGCGTTGTAGAGCATGGCAAAACCCGCAAGCAGCGCCACATACTTCGGGTTCTGCCCCTCGCCGCCGGAATCGCGCCCCGCCATCTCGTCCACGAAATTCTCGCGTATGACAGTCCCGCTCCCGTCCGTCACCTGCTCGTACATGCTAAAGGACAGATAATTCCTGTAATCCGCATACTCCTCCATGTCCCGCATGCGCTGTTCCCGCACTCTGCCGTCCTCCTCGCGGATCGGCATAAACTTGTCGGTCAGCAGCTTGATCTTCTGCTCGTATTTCCGGTAAAATTCGTCCTCGCCAAGACTCAGCTGCCCCTCGACCACATCCGCGCCGACATTCTTGCTGTCGAGCTCCGGGGCTGTCAGCATCTCATAAAACTGCCCCTTCTCATCGTGCGCCGGCTCGATCTTGATCTGATACGTGCTGTCCGCAAAATTTGTCTTGCGCAGCAGCCGGTTGATCTCATAGGTGTGCCGCTTTGCGGCCTTGATGTCGCCGTGAATCGTGGCGATCACATTCTCGCGCAGACTTCTGTATATGAGATCACACTGACGTTCGAACTCACGCTCATACTTCGGCTCATAGTCATTCTGATAATCCTGCAGCAGGCGCTCATATACGGTATTATCCTTTTCCGCGCCGTTGAACCCAACCGACGGATACTCCCTGTTAAAACGGTTTCTGGCATTCTGCAGCGTCTCTATTTCCGCCTGTTCCCTCTCCTCCAGAGCCCTGATCCGGTCAAGGAGCCTGCCCCGGATCGCCTGACCGGAACGCGTCCTCAACTGCTCCGTGATCTCCGCCTCGATCCCGGGATCCGCCCTGTAGCCGGTCTGCTTCTCTGCCAGCTCCGCCCGGAGCCTGTTTGCCTCGCCTTCTTTCTGGCTCATCATCCTGGTGCGCTCGTTGGTGAGGTTCTGATTCTGGTTCTGCTGTATCCTCTTGTCCCGCTTCCGCTCCTCCAGACGCTGCCTCCGCTCCTGAAGCTCCCTGTACTCCCCTTCTTTGAGCCGTGCGATCTCCGCTTTCAGCCTCGTGATCGTTCCCGTGACTTTCTCGAGCTCCCTGCCCGCCTCCGACAGACGCACATAGTACGCCGCGTCGTTGTCGAGCCGCTCAAAGCCGGCCGCCGCTTTCAGGCTCTCGATCGATTGTTTTAGCTCCGCGCACGCCGTCTCCTGCCTTTGCAGCTTCTCCTGGTATTCTGCCAGTTTTGCCTTCGACACCCTCGTCCCGATACACGCATATTTCCCGTAATCATTTTTCCGCAGATGGCGGAAGATAAAATTGCTGTAAGAGTAACAGTCGGGGGTGACACCGTCGCGGACGCGCTCGAGCTCCTCCACTGTATGACACTTCCGGATCCGTCCCAGATACCGTTTCAGACACGCGTCAATGTATGGAATGTCTGTCTGTACTGCCTCGTAAAGCGCGTTGTCGTCGACAGGACTGTTTGACCCTGCAATGGCATCCGTGTTGATCAGATCGACCTCCTCGTATTTCTTCATCTCCCGAAAAAGCTCAGCCGCATCGTGGGCGTATTTCGGCTCGGTCACGAGCGACAGCTTCAGCCTGCCCATCCTGCCCTCGATGGCGTCCTTCCACTCCGCATCCTCCACGTTGAACAGGTCCGCGAACACGTTCACCCTGATCGTGCGCCCGTAGCGGTCTGTCAGCCTGCGCTCGAGCGCCGCCCTCGCCTCCTTCAACACTGCCGGATACGGTTTTCTGTCATTCTGCAGGTCATCTACCAGGCGCCCCAGCTCCCTGATCTCCTTTTCGAGATCACGGCGCTGTTCATTGTACGCCTCGAGCATCTCATCGATATTTTCGCGCGCATCCTGTATGCTCTTCCTGAGACTTTCGCACAATTGCGCCTCGACCTTTCCCCCGCAGAAGTCCTCGATCCTGTTGAGCATGGGATTGCTCACATAGTCTGTGACCACGGGGGCTTCCGCCCACATCCGCAGCCCTCTTGTGGTCTTGCGCCACTGCTCGCTGTCCGCCGCGTACATCTTCTGGAGTGTCACAAGCTCCTCGAGCTGGCTTTCCTTCACCCCCAGATCGCTCGACTGCAGATCCGCCAGAACCTGGATCAGCTCCTGCTCGATGTCTTCCAGGTCCGCGTCAAGCTTTGCCCTGTCCGTCTCAAGACGCGCCAGCTCCTCCGCAGCCGTCCGGATCCCATCCTCGTCCGCGGCGATCTTGTCCTGCAGTTCCAGGACTTCCGTGCACCGTATCATGGCGCGGGAGCGAATGATGTCGGTGCTGACCGCAAGCCGCCTTTTCCCCGTCTCCTGCACTTCGCACAACAGTTCTATCCTATGGCGCATATCCTTGATCTTTTCCTGAATGTCGCGGTAGGAGCCGAGCTGTTCGCTGAGCTTTCCGATGATATCCCCCTCGTTTTTCGGAAACATGTAATTCTTGATGAACTGCCCTGTGCCGTCTGTCATCCTGAGCGCGATGGCACTCTTCTCCATCACCGTAAAGCGTCTGCCGTCGATATACCCCAGCAGGACGTCGTAGAGCGCATTGGTGTACGCCTCCTTGGAGGGATAGATGCGGTTGATATCCCTTCCCCTGTTTTCGGCGCTGGCGGCGCGCTCCTCCACAAGCTTCCTGATCTCCTGGTTGGTGTACGGATATCCCTCCGCCGTGAGATATCCTGAATCCGGCATCCTGCCGGCGTGGCTGAAATAGATCATCTTCCTGATCTCGGAATCGCTTTTGCGCACCTCAAAGGCAAGCCCTGCACAGCTGATCTGATGACTGCCCGTGTCCTCGATCTCGAGCACGATGTTCGAACAGAAATCACTCCCGCCGCGGTTTGCCGTGCCATCCTTCTGCTCCCCCTTAAGATAGCTCAGGACACTCCGCCTGTTTTTGGCATCGTCCGCCGCCTTATTCAGAAAACTGGACGAAATGCTGCCATACAGGATAACCTGTATGGCATCCATCACAGTCGACTTTCCAGAGCCGCTCATTCCGCTGAACAGATTGACATACTCGTGAAATGTCAACACCTGATGTGTGATCCCGCCCCAGTTATTGAGACACATCCTCGTAAATATTTTCTTTGCTTTCCTCACTTGTAAACTCCTCTGTCTCTCCGGCATCCTGATGCTCTTGTATCGGATCTTTTGCCGGATCTTCCATCGAATCTTCCATCGAATCTTCTATCTGATCTTCCATATCCTCCGGCACATCCGTATAATTTTTTATCAGCTCGCCAAGCTCCACGGACGAGCAGAAGATGTTGATCGTGCTGTATATGTAGATCGGTGTATCGTCCTCGAGACTGCCGACCGCTCCCGGAAGCTCTATGATCTGATGCGTCCTGAGCATCGTCAGCGTGTCCTGCCACTCCTGCACTGTGAGCCTGCGCGCGAGCAGGTTGGTGCTCCTGCCGACCTCCCGGATCTCCTCGAGGCTTGTGACCGTGGCGTTCAGCCCCTCTCCCATGATCTTATCCCTGTAGATCACCTTGAGTATGAGCAGGATCCGCGTGCCGGTCAGTGTCATCCTGTCCGTCGGCATCCCCTCGCCCTTGATGCGGAATATGTGCTCGTGCGGATCGTGCACCAGCTCGCAGTCGAGCACCGACAGGTAGTCCGCGATAAACTCTCTGTGGTTCGCACAGATGCGGTAGCGTGGATTGTCCCGCTGCACCAGCGTCACCGGATCGCACTTTACCTGCAGGATACAGGTCTGCCGGAACAGATCCTGTATCGTTTTTTTGATCCCTGCCGCCTCGTTTGGAGACAGCTCCTGTATATATTCAATCATATATCCTCCGTTAATCCTCCAGCCGCAGATAGCTCTTTAGCCGAATCAGCTACGCCTGCTCAATGTCGATGCGCAGGTCGGAAAACGTAAAACCAGCCTCGCTCTGCAGTTCCCCGCCGAGCGCTATGGTGCCCTGCTGTCCTCCTACAGACTCCTGCCACAAAAACATCATTTTCTCCAGATCCTCCACGGACTGCACCGTGTCTTTCGTGGTCCGGAACACACCGTCTCTGATATTCCTGTCGCGGAACGCCCTCAGCTGTCTCTTTGTGTACAGCGGTTTCGGCACAAAGTCCGTGATCAGTTCCCGGTCCGTCTCTCTCTGTTCCCCGACCGCCACCGGCTCAAAGCGCTGATCGGAAATGTCCCGCCTTCTGTACATACTGTCATCATCAAACATTTTAAACGGCGCGGTGAGGCATATCCTGCCGCGCACTTCGTCCAGTATGGCGTCCGGATCGCTGCTTCTGTCGATCATATGGATCAGGCGGATCACACTGTCCTCACCCGACGCCCCCTCCTGGAAAATATACTGGATCCTGGCGAGTGCGCGCTTTGCAAAAACTGCTTTCTGCTCCACGAGTTTGTTGTATTTGCGCTCGATCAAGTCAAACTCGCGCTCGATCCTGTACACGAGCTCTTCCGCTTCTTCATTGTACTGCGCAGCCCTTTGGGCGCGGATATACGCCGCCGAATCCGCCTCGCACTGGCTTAGTTTTATTTCGAGCGCTGATTTCTGCCTGTCACTGTCGTTGAGGATCTGGCTGATCAGCTCTTTCACGGATTCTTTATAGCGGTAGAAACTGTCCGTGGTCGTGAGTATGGCATATTTTTCGCTGTCGCTGTTGTTGATCTCGTTCACCAGCACCTGCTGTATCTCGATGAAATTTTTGCTCCTCGAGAGCTCGTCAAAATACGTGCGCATCCCGTTCTGCATGCTGGACAGCAACAGCTCAAGATTTTTGGACGTGTGCAGCGCACTTTTTAAGATTTCGTTGTTCTTTTCCTGGTCGGACTGGTAGGTGAACAGTGCGCTGTAAACAGAGAGTATGCTCTCCCGCTCCCTGCTGTCGTCCTCGCTCTGCAGCTTCTTGAAAAGCTCCACGTAGAGCTGGCTGTACTCCGGGAAGGACAGAATATATGTGTTGAGCCGCTCATCGTAATCGCTCCGGATCCACCCCCAGGTGATCAGTGTGTTCAGGATCGCGGAGGGCGTTCCCGCTGTCTCAAACGCCGCATTTTCCCCCGCGCCCTGTGTCTCGTCGGCGTCCTCCATCCACTCGATCGAGAGCTTTCCGATCGTCTCCCCGATGATCGCCTGCCCCTCCTCGATGGTGAGCCCAAGCGCCGTGCTGACTGCATTGTTCTCGTCGTAGATCGCAGCCAGGAACACCATGTAGGCATCCATGTTCCTGGTGCGGAATAATTTATAGAAATCTTTTGGTATTCTCTTTTTTAACAGCATTGTTCTCTCACTTTTTATCTCGCCTTTTATCCTGCTTCTTCTCTTGCTTTGATCTCCCGCCGATCCATCGCCAATGATTACAAATGTGCCATAATCATATCACAGCGCACCTGTTTTTTCAATGTCTATTCCGTTCCTGTCAAATCAGCCGGGGCGTGAACAGCCCCCTGTTCCTGACGATCGAAAACTGCAGTATATCTGCCCCCCGGACTCCACTCGATCGCCAACGGCCGGAGGTCATACTCCGTGACCTGATATCCTTTGGGTGTCAGCGACACGGTAAATTCCGCCATGCCGCCCTTGACACAGCGCTTCTCCGGCTGGGCGCTGATGAAATTTCCGATCGAATAATAGACGAGCATTCGGTGCCCGTTGTCCGCCGTCAGCATCTCGTAGGGCTGGAGCACATGCGGGTGCGTGCCGACCACGACGTCCACGCCGCCCTCCAGAAACACCTGCGTCCACTCGCGCTGGAACGCGTCCGCCTCCTCCGCATACTCCGTCCCCCAGTGGGCAAACACGATCACAAAATCCGCCTCGGACTTCGCCTGCGCGATGTCCGCCTCCGCCGCCGGAAACAGATGCACCATATTGGGATTCTCCTGCGGAATGCCAATCCCGTTCGTTCCATAAGTATAGTTGAACAGCGCGAAACTGACGCCGTTGATCCGAATCACCGTGTACGGCTGATATTCCGTCTCGTCCGCTGTCTGGATCCCAAGACACGCTACCTGATTGTTGTCGAAAAAGCGCTTTGTGAAATCCACGCCCTCCGCACCTCTGTCGAGAGCATGGTTCGTCGCACAGGTAACGACGTCAAACCCCGCATCCACGATTGCCTGCCCCACGGCAGCCGGCGTGCCAAACCGCGGATAATCGCTGACCATCAGGGGATCGTCTGTCAGCGGCGTCTCCTGATTGATGATGGCGGCATCGCTCTCGTCAATCTTATCCTGCACATTCTCGAACATATAGTCAAACGAACCCTCGCACTGCAGACCATACCTGTAGATCGGCTCGTGCGCCAGGATATCTCCAAACGCGACAAACGTGATCGTTGTATCTTCTTTTGTAAAGCCCCACGAATCCCATTTCCAGCAGCTCATCTCGTCGTCCGGGGCTCGAAACCACAGGCGTATATCGGGCGCTTCCTTTCCGTTCGACGCGATGTCCGCAGCGTCCTTCCCGAGATGGGAGGACATCCATTTGGGACTGATCCTCCCGTCGTTGTATTCATACACAAAAAGATGCTGCGACCATGTGTCCTCGTCCTCTTCGACCCAGAATGGCCTGTGCTCCCCGTAGCGTCCCTTTTTCCAGCACAGGAGCACCAGCTCGTCCGTGCTGTCGTTGTCGACATCGCAGGAGAGCGCTTTCTGAACTCTCACCTCCTCCGGGGAAGTCCATATGACACGTGTGTCAGTTTTTGCGCTCTCATTTTCTATGCCGCATCTCACCCGGACCGTTTTGTGATGCAGCTCAATTTCGTATTGTCCCGCCGCATCTGCGAAGGCACTGTCCTCCCATATCACCCAGTCCGGTATCTGCGGGCAAAAGTACAGCCTCCACACGGCAGACACCAAAACGACGGCGCTGACTGTTGCCAGCGCCATGAAGATCCCTCTCCTGTTCCTCTGTTTATTCCCACTCATATCTGTATCGATAACTCTCCGTCCATTCCGGTTTCTGCACCGGCTTGTCATTGCTGCGGTTTCCGTCTTCGTCCGACTGGATCCCCATCATCTGCCGCCACTTCGTGTCGGTCAGTCTGTCGCTCGACTGCCACGGGAACTGATAAAACGAGTAGACACTTCCTCTTGCCACCTTGATCTTCCCGTCGACCTGCACCACCACATAGATCTCGGAAGGATTTCCCGTCGCCACCTCGAGCACAAGCCCCTTTTCGGGATCTGTCGCGATGTCGGCGACGATCGCCGCCGGATATTCAGGTGTGTCAAAATACTCGCCGCCGAACATATCCTTTGCCGCCTCGTACCAGAAATGCTCGATAGTTCCTCCGTAACTGCGGATAAACTCGTACTCCTCGTCCGTCAGCACCTCGTTCTGCAGCTCCTTGTTCGAGATCGCAAGCAGCTGCTCCGCGATCACGCACAGACGCGATAAGTTCTCCTCGTCCGCCGCGGACAGCATGCCGTACTTTTTGAGTCCCTCCGCTGTCTGTCGGGAGAGCGCTGCAAAGCGCTCATACACGAGCGGCTCCGGCTCGACATATCCCCTGTCGTCCGGCTCCTCCTCCAGACCGCCGCCCATCTCGGCGAGAACCTGTTTCGCATACAGGATCGTGTCATGCTTTAACTCCGCGTAGCTGCCCGCAAAGCACTCGAGGTTTTTCTTCGTCCACTCTTCGTTCTGCATAAAAACAGGATATCCTTCACCCTTCACCTCAAGCAGCGGGCGGAGCGTGTTGAGCCAGCCTGCGTAGAGACTTGCAGACCACAGCGTCGGATTCTCCTGCGCCAGCACTTCCCTGAGCTTGTGCATGTTCTCTGTATATCCCTCATAGTCCGTTGCGCCCTTCTCCTGCAGGATCGCAAGCGCCGCGTCGCTGCCGAGCGCTGCCGCCACATCCAGCGTGTCCGGAAGCATGCGCTTTTCGCCCGCGCTGTTCCTGCCTACGCTTTGATAGATCAGCCGCTGCATCACAGCCGCGTCGATCGTAAAGCGCTGTCCCATGAACCGGAATCCCGGGATCACATTGTCCTCGCCCTCCCAGATCGGGATCGAGTTGATCTGCGGCACCGGAAGCTTCGCTGTCGCATCGTGAAACTGCAGAAAGCCATCCGCATTTCCCGCCAGCGCGTCCACCGCAAACGCTTCCCCGTACACCTCCTCCATGACCGGCACGTACTCGCACACGCCCAGATCGTCACTCGCCCCCGCAAAGAACGAAGTCACCGCGTAGACGGACTCCCACAGGCGATACGCCTCCGCGTCGTCGGTGAGCGCTTTCGTGATCAGGAGCGCGCTCCTGTCCATATCCTCCTCCTTCTGCGTGAAATGGATCCGCCCATACCACATCATCGCCCTGAAATAGCGCTCGAGCTGCTCGTCGCCCTCGTAGTACCCGCGCGGGATATACTGCGAGTAATCCTCAAACTCCGCGGTGATCTGCGATTCCGCAATACCCTCCGCAGCACGGATCCTGTCAAGCTCGTACGCCACACAATCAGCCACATCACTGTTCACCGCAACACTGTCGTCGAGCAGCCTGGCACCGACCGTGAAAAACGCCACATTGCGCTTTGCCGCACTCTCCCACTCACTGCCCCTGAGCTGCTCATACTGCGCGATACTGTCGTCCAGCATACGTCTGCCCAGCGCGGACACGCTGTCCGAGAGATAACCTTTCTCAATATTTTTTAACAGATATGCAAAATACAAGTGGTACGTGTGCATCAGCGAATCGACCGTCACAAAATTCGGGATCATCCCATATCGATTCATCTCATAGATCTCAAAAAACTCCGCCCCGGCACTGCCGCACACGACAAATCCGTTTTCTGCAAGCTGACCTGCCATCTCCTGGTCATCCTTCAGGACATAAAACTGCCACAGGTTCTCGACATTGCCAAGATCTGCGTCTATCGTATAGGGTGTCACATTGGGCGCCGCGATGACTGTGTCGCCCTGAACAGCCGTCTGTATCAGCAGCGGACGGCTGCCGGCATAGAGGGCATTCTGCTGTTCGCCTGTCTCCGACGACGGCTCCATGCCCGGCTGCGTCTGCCCGGCTGATGGCGCCTCCGTGTCCACAGCCTGCCCTGTCCCGCCAGGATCCGTCTCAGATTCGTTCGTTTTCTGCACCGCACAGCCTCCCAGCATGCTGACGGACACAGCCAGTGCCACGATCTTTTTCAGGTAAAGCCCAACTTTTGTTTTCTTTTTCATAACTGCAAAACCCCCTTTTAAATATATATGTGACCGCATCCTTCCGCCATCCTCACCCGACAGTCTTCTGCAGTCTGCATTTCAAATTTACACGACTGCCTCCACGATCACTTTCTCTCCAAACACGATCTCCTTCACGCCGGTCTCTTTCTCTTTGTTAAAATTAAAACTGAGCAGATACCCTTTCTCTTTGTGGTAATACTCCAGATATTCCGCAAGCTGTCTCTCGCCCCGCTC